>CAZBWZ010000005.1:0-43070 GCA_964495725.1 uncultured Bacteroides sp. | reverse complement strand
GTGAGGAGAATGATTTCAGCGACTGAGCTTTCGCACTTCGGATTTTAATTTAGGACTGAAATTTTCCGTTTTTTTGAGATGCAGGTTGGAGTGAAGGGAGTGGAATGGTTGTTGGGTGAATTATCCTTAGGGAGCATTAATCCGGCAATATTATAAGATGTGGGCTGGGAGGTGAAACAAAGGAGAGCTTTTTGTTGTTATGATTGAAAGGTTTCAATTAATTTGTTTATTATGCTTGTCAAGAATACAGAGGATATATTGTTGAAAAATATTGGCATCCTGGCCCGTACGACAGATCAGGAGAGCCGGATGGTGCCCGATGGCGACGGCCCGTTTCCGTCGATCGAGGGCCTGAAGGAGATCATGCGTCTGGTGCGCGCGATCGTGTTTCCTGATTTTTTTGATTCGCGGCGCAACGACAGTCAGGTGAGGCTGTTTTCGCTCGGTGTCAATGTAGAGCGTCTGTATAAGGCTCTGGTGTCGGAGATCACGAGCGCGCTGCATTTTCACAGCTGCAAGCACGAGCTGAATACCGCGGCCGTGGCATCTAACCGCGCCACCGATTTCATAGACATGCTGCCAGAGGTGAAGCGTCTGCTGTATACCGATGTGGAGGCCATCTTCAACAACGATCCGGCTGTGGATAATTACGGCGAGATAATACTGAGCTATCCCGTGGTGACGGCCATGACACATTACCGCACGGCCCACGCTCTGCTTGAGCTCGGGGTGCCCGCCATACCGCGTATCCTCACCGAGATGGCACATTCGATGACAGGAATAGACATAAATCCGGGCGCCACGATCGGTGAATATTTCGCTATCGATCACGGCACCGGTGTGGTGATAGGCCAGACTTGCGTGATAGGGCGGCATGTCACCCTGTATCAGGGCGTGACCCTCGGGGCCCGCAATTTCACGCTTGATGATCAGGGCCATCCTGTGAATGTGCCGCGTCATCCTATACTTGAGGATAATGTCACGGTATACTCCAATGCGTCGGTGCTGGGGCGTATCACCGTGGGACATGATTCAGTGATCGGGGGCAACGTGTGGCTCACGGAGTCGGTGGCGCCGTTCTCGCGCATCCTGCAGAGCAAGGCCCAGATAGCCCAGAGATAAGATTATAAAATTGATATAAAATATGTAATATGGAAAAGATATATGACAGCGTAGCAGCGGTGATAGGAAATACGCCACTGATTGAAGTGAAGAATATAGAGAGCTCGGAGCATCTCGATGCGCGCGTGCTGGTCAAGGCCGAGTGTTTCAATCCCGGCGGCAGCGTCAAGGATCGCGCGGCCTTGTCAATGATCGAGGCAGCCGAGCGCTCGGGTGCTCTCAAGCCCGGTGGCACGATCATAGAGCCCACCAGCGGCAACACCGGTATCGGGCTGGCGTGGCTGTCGGCTGTAAAAGGTTACAAGCTGATACTCACCATGCCCGAGACCATGAGCATAGAGCGCCGACAACTGTTGGCTGCCATGGGCGCCACGATCGTGCTCACACCCGGCAGCGAGGGCATGAAGGGAGCGATACGCCGGGCCGAGGAGCTGAAGGCCGGGACCCCGGGCTCGATCATCATGGGGCAGTTTGAGAATCCGGCCAATCCTGACGCCCACCGGCGCACCACCGGCGAGGAGATATGGCGCGACACCGACGGACACGTGGACATATTCGTGGCGGGTGTGGGCACAGGGGGCACCATCACCGGAGTGGCCGAGGCGCTCAAGGCCCATAATCCCAAGATAGAGATTGTGGCCGTGGAGCCCGAGGCATCGGCAGTGCTCGAAGGTCGTCCTGCCGGACCGCACAAGATACAGGGCATAGGTGCCGGATTCATCCCCGACAATTATCATGGCGAGCTGGTAGACCGTGTGATGAGTGTGAGCGATGATGACGCGATGCGCGGAGCGCGTATGATGGCGCGCAGCGAGGGACTGCTCACGGGCTTCTCGTCGGGCGCCGCCCTGTGGGCTGCCATCACCCTGGCACGGGAGCCTGAGAATGCCGGCAAGACTATCGTGGCGCTGCTGCCAGACACTGGCGAACGGTATCTCTCAACGCCTCTGTTTGAGTATTAGAATGATGTCATAACGAGCAAAAAGCACTGTAACCATGACAGCCAACGATATCAAGCAGCAGATAAAATCATATTTCGACCTGTCGGCGTATCTTGAGGATGAGAATGTGGCCAAGCAGTCGATCATCGAGGGTGTGTCGTTTCGCGGCCCCAATATCCTGATTCTTATCATCGCGATATTCATCGCTTCGCTGGGCCTGAACACCAATTCTGCGGCCGTGATTATCGGAGCCATGCTCATATCGCCGCTGATGGGGCCTATCATCGGCATAGGGCTGGGCGTGGGCACATACGATTTCCATCTGGTGAAGAGGGCGGCCCGCAACTTAGCGGCGGCGGCCCTCTTCTCGGTGATCGCCTCCACAATCTATTTCCTGATATCTCCGGTGAGCGAGGGCCACAGCGAACTGCTGGCGCGCACGTCGCCCACGATCTATGATGTGCTCATAGGATTCTTCGGCGGCGGGGCCGGTATCGTGGCCATCGCCTGCAAGAACAAAGGCAATGTGATACCCGGCGTGGCCATCGCCACCGCCCTTATGCCGCCTCTGTGTACGGCAGGCTACGGTATCGCCACATGGCAGCTGCAATATTTCACAGGTGCGTTTTACCTCTTCCTGATCAACTCGATATTCATAGCTCTGGCTACCCTGATAGGTGTCAAGCTCTTTCATTTCACACCCTGCACGTTTGTCGATGCCGACCGCAAGCGCCGCGTCAAGCGCTGGCTCTATACCATAGTCACGCTGACATTGCTGCCCAGCATCTATCTTACGGTAAACATGATACGCGAGAGCTATTATGTGAGTGACGCCAATGAGTTTATCCAGCAGCAATTCAATCTGCCCAACACCCAGGTATTCGCCAAGGATGTATATATGCGCCGCTGGAAAAAATACATGGATGTGACCCTAATAGGCCAGCAGGTCAATATCGACTCGCTGCACACCGCGCTCGTGGCCAAGATGGAGGATTCGCCCATACTGCGCGGCACCAGCCTGAAGATAACACAGGGCTTCTCCACCAATATCTCGGCTGCGAGGAGCGACAACTTCGCCGACATGAAGGATGTGTTTTCGAGCGCTTTCAGCCAGATCGAGACGCAGAACGCCCGTATCGACTCGCTCAGCCGCATCATAGCCTCACAGAAGACCCTCGACTCGCTGTCATATACCATAGCTCCCGAGATAAAGGTGCTCTTCCCCGAAATCACCGACATTGCGATCACCCGCTCGATGATGTGCAACACCTCATCGCGCACGATCGACACGCTGAATATAGCGCTGATAGAGTCCAACGCCCCGCTCAGGAACAAATCCACCGTAGTGGAATATCTCGAGACACGCACGGGCCTGCGCGATATCCACATACTCGATACACAGATACCGGTGACGGCTGACAAAACGACGACTAAAACCGTAAAGAAATGAATACCACTTTAAAAAATATATTGGGCAAGATAAATGTGTGGCAGGAGAAGGCCGAGAATGCCGGGCCATTCTTCTACGTATCCGCCACCCTGACGGGTATTGTATGCGGAGCGCTCGCCGCGTTGCTCAAATGGGGCATCGGATTCGTGATGGATACAATACTGTCGCAGTCGCATCTCAATGCCGGCAACTGGGAGTTTCTGCTGCTGCCTGTGATCGGCATAATCCTTGCTGCCACATTCACACGGTATATCGTGCAGCGTCCGCTCGACCATGCCACCGAGCGTGTGGCCGAGTCTCTGGCCACGGGTGACCCGAGGCTGAGCGGACGCATCGTGCCGGGGTCGGTGCTGGCGTGCTCGCTCACCCTGGGCATGGGCGGCAGTGCCGGCGGCGAGGGCCCTATCGCCTATACCGGCGCGGCCATGGGCAATAACATAGGCCGTTTCTTCCGCCGCTCCGACGGTGACATCCTGCAGATGACGGGCTGCGGCGCGGCCGCAGGCATCGCCGGTATCTATATGGCGCCTGTCGGAGGCATGATGTATGCCTTGGAGGTGCTGTCGATGAAGCAGGACCTGCGGTCGGTGCTGGGGCTCACGTTCTCGTGTCTGGCCAGTGCGCTTACATGCTATCTGCTGATGGGCAGCCACTACGATGTCACCTTCATGCCGCAGATGGTGTTCAGCAACTCGTATATACCCTACGTGCTGTTGCTCGGTGTGCTCTGCGGCATCTACTCTGTGTATTACGCGATGATACTTGAGAAGTGTACCAAGTATTTCGGCCGCATAAAGGGTCTGTGGGCCAAGGCATTTATCGGCGGTGCCATCATCGCCGGTCTGCTGTATCTGTTTCCGTCGCTCTATGGCGAGGGCTACCGTACGTTGAGCCACCTGATGGCGGAGGAAGGGCGCTCGATCGTGTCGTACAGCCCACTGTATGATATGTCGGCCGACCACGTGGTGATGATGGTGCTGTTTCTGGCATTGCTGATGATCAAGCCGATGGCAACGGGAGCCACGAATGACTCGGGTGGCGTAGGCGGCGATTTCACGCCTACGCTGTTCTGCGGAGGTGTGGCCGGTTATCTGTTTGTGGATCTGCTCGACTATTGTTTCGGGCTGGGTCTGCCGCACGCTCTGTTTACATTCTTCGGCATGGCCGCCGTGATGGCCGGAGGCAAGAAGGCGCCGCTGATGGGTATATTCATTACGGCTGAGATGACCGGTCTCTATGGTTTTATCCTGCCTCTGACGATAGTGGCGATCACCAGCTATGTCACCGTGTACTTCTGCAAGCGGATACAGGCCAGGAAGGCTGTGAAGCAATAATAATCCGATACAATATTACAAAACAGGCGCCCCCGGCCGGGGGCGCCTGTTTTGTAAAGGAGATTAACGTTATTTGATAAGGGAGACGATGAATCCCTTCTCGTCGTCTGGGTCGGGGGCAAAGATGAGCTTGCGTTCGCAGGCGAGCCATCCGAGTGCCGCATACAGCTCTTTGTCTTTGAGCTTAGTGATTTTTTTGATTTGTTTTACACCAAGTGCCTCGGCTACATTGAGAGCCTGCCAGACATCGCCGGCGTAGGTGCCGATTGTTTCAGTGTCCATAATAATATATTTTTTTTGGTTATACATAAGTCATTCATCTTGAATATTAACAAATTGAATGACATCTATGTTTGCAAAGGTATACATTTTTTGTCAATTTTAAAGTATATTCCTCAAATTTCTTTACATTTTGGTCAAGAGCGAGGGGCGAGGAGGGCATTGTATTTAGATGTCCAGAGCGAGATTATACGGGTGATACTGAAGTGTGACGCACGCTCTGCGGCGGCGGCGCTCATGCGTGCCAGCTTATCGTCATCGTCCATGAGGGCTATGAGCCGGCTGGCCATCTGCCGGGTGTCGTCATAGTCAGTGAGCGCACCGCTGACACCGTCTTCGATGATATCGGCGGGCCCGTAGGGGGTGCGGTACGAGAGCGGGACCGCTCCGGCAGCCATGGCTTCGAGAATGACGAGTCCGAAGCCCTCATATCTTGAGGTGAGCAGAAATATACGGCTGTCGGCAAGCCGCTGTGTCACATCCTTTCTGAAGCCAGAGAATGTGACGCTGCCGGAGATGCCGAGGCGCGAGGCCATATCCTCCAGCTGCCCGCGCAAAGAGCCGTCGCCTACAATCTCCAGGGTCCATTCCGGCCGTGAGGGTGCGACGGTGGCCCATACCCTCAGCATGGCCTCAATGTTTTTCTCGTGTTCGAGCCGGGTTACGGTGATGACCTTGCGGCTGCGCTGCTGCCATAGTGGCAGCGGGATCGCCGTCAGGGAGGTCAACGGATTGTTTACGTAGTCAAACAACCTGTTACCCTTGAAATTGGATTCATAGTCTTCTTTTGTGAGAAGGAAACATTTGTCGAAGAAATGAGGCAGGAGCTTGAGATCCACCCACTCCGCGGCGGACGGAAACCGCATCTTGCCGTCATACCTGCGATAGTTGCTGTTGAAGTGAAATTCCCTGATCTTTATTGCTGGATGTCCGGTGATCCGTGATGGATTTAGACTCGCGACACCAAATTTCTCATAGCTGCCGGTGGTGATGACCACATCGGGGCTGAAATCGGCTATCACGCGTCTGAGGGCCCTGCGCATGGCAATGAATTTACGGGGTGCGGTGACAAGGAGATTTTTGAGTGAGAGCGGATAGAGATCCCAAAACGGCACGCCGAGGTCATATACACGCACCTTAGGCGACAGGGGGTGTATAGTATCTTCAGGATATGTGCCCTTGTCGGTGTAGCATACGGCCACTTCGTGACCGGCGATATCGGCCAGGGCATTGGCCTTGACAATGGTGACTTTCTCCAGTCCGCCCTTGGCACCGAGACTGTTGGTGCAGATCAATATCTTCATCGCTATCTGATTTTTGCACAAAGATAACGATTTTTTTTCAGAGAGCGCAATTACTTGAGCGAGTCGAGCCAGTAGATGGGAGTGAGCGAAATATCGGGGATGCCGGTGAATGACAGGGTGGGATGGTCATCAGCGGCGGGGTCGGTGTACACGGTGGCACGGCCTTCAGAATCGGCGAATTCATAACGGGTGTTCATCTCCGAGCCTTCGACCACGCGCTTGCCGGCAAGTATGCGGTCAGGCCGTGTGTCGCGGCGCGCCCCCTTGGTGTAGACAGCGAGCCGGTATGATTCGTCATCTTGCTTGCGGTCGATGCGGTATACGGTGTCTGCGCCGGTCTGCCTGTAGCAGGCCACAGGGATATAGCCTTTCTGCATATCGGGGGTGAGTGTCATCATCTCCCGGGCTACGAGCCGGTCATAATTTTCTTTCTCGGCCGGTGACATGTATGCGATGTCATATATTCCGTCTTCGTCGACCCAGACCTCTCCATCGTTGAGGGCCCATCCGCGCCAGCCATACTGCTCCCAGCCGGGGTCGGCCTTCGTGGCCATGGAGCGCAGGCTGTCATCCACCATCACAGGATAGTAAGCCACCATCTGGGCCGAGTCGGTGATATCATGCAGGGGGTACGGGCGCGCGAGAGGGTACTGCACCATCGAGGCGAAGGCCACCGAGTCGTTGTCGTAGACAGATACCGAGACCCGGGCCACGTAGTCGGGCAGATGCGATAGATCAGGGAGATTGTGCCCGGCACCGTTGCCTGAGCAATTGCAAAAGGCGGCCGCACCCATCACCGCAGCCGCAGGTATAATAAGTTTTCTATTCATCATTTCCGGGATTTGACAGGTTATTATCATTATTATCAGCCGCACCGGGGGTGATCGAGTCATCGGTGGCCGGCTGCACTGAGTCGGCGGGAGCGAGCGACTGCAGGAGCTCGTCGGTGACGAAGAGCTGGTCCAGCTCCTCGATACGCCGTTTCTTAAGTCCGGCGTGGACACGTCCGCGATAGCGGCTGTGAGCCACGTAAGAGTCGTAAATGTCGCGGTTGCCCTCGCGTAGCATCCTGGCCACGGAGGATTTCTTGACATTGCCCGATCCGATATTGTAGGCAAGGACGCCGAGCAGCAGCGAGTCGGCTCCGTAATCGCGGAACACCGCGCAATTCTTCAGCAGATCCTTACGCAGCAGGGCATCGGCCTCCTTTTCAGACAGCGCCTTTGAGCGGCTGAATTTCTCACCGGCCATCACCAGATGGCCATAGCCCACCAGGGGCCAGTGCCGCGGCTGGTGTAGCGTCTCATATTTCTTTATCATGGCCACAGCCCTCTCGAAGAGAATCTGCTGTGTCTCGGGTGTCACCTCGGGAGCCTTTGAAGAGGACAGTCCCAGCCATATCACCGCCGAGGCTGCCGTCATCGCTATTATCATCAAAATTTTTTTCATATCTTAATAACATATCGTGACGGTCTAAGGTTGACATACCCTGCATATGGATATGAAAAAGTAGTGGCTATGAGGGTGGTGATCCGGCTCAAAAGAGGGTAGGCTCAGCGCAGGCGGCGCACGAGCATGAGTATGGCTTCGGCAGTGGCACGCTCGATGACACGGCTGCGGTCGCCGGCGAAGTGGCAGAGGCGAGATTCTGAGCCTCCGGGCCATCTGACAGCGATCCATACCGTGCCTACGGGTTTGGCGGGAGTGCCGCCGCCGGGGCCTGCGATGCCGGATGTGGCTACCGCGCAGTCGGCTCCGGTGAGAGAGCACACGCCCAGGGTCATCTGCTCCACTACAGGCTGGCTTACGGCACCGTGGGCTTTGAGGTCGGCGGCGCTGACCCCGAGTACATTTTCCTTAACGCTGTTGGCATAGCTGACCACACCGCCCAGGAAGCACTCGCTGCTGCCGGGCACCGAGGTGATGGCGTGGGCTATGTTGCCGCCTGTGCAGCTCTCGGCGGAGGCCATGGTGAGGTTACGGTTTTTGAGGATGTCGAGCAGGATTTCAGCCGGAGTGGCGTCGCCGTCGTGCAGCAGGTGATGGCCGAGGAGCCGGCGCAGTGAGTCAAGGTTGGTGTCGAATATGCTGTCGAGCGGCGTGGCTGTATTGCCGGCCGGGGGGGGCATAATGCCGTCGAGACGCAGGCGTATGTAGCCAGGCACCGGCAAATAGGCCAGATGCAGGCCGTCGGGCAGCGCCTCTTCCCACGTGGCGAGATGCTGGGCGAGGTCGCTCTCGGTGATGCCGCTCACGATCATCGTGTGATGTCGCACGACTGTGTCGGGCGCGAAATGGCGGCGTATCTCATCGCGCACGGCGCGCTGCATCATGCCCTCTGTCTCAAAGGGCACGCCGGGCATGGATATCAGTACCTTGCCGTTGCGTTCAAACCACATTACCGGGGCGGTGCCGAGCCGGTTCTGTATCACGCGGCATGACTCAGGCACGAGTGCCTGGGCACGTGTCAGGTCGTTGAGTATGAGTCCGCGACGGGCAAAAATCTCCTCTACATTAGCCGCGACCGCGGCATCGTAGCGCATTCCGCCTCCGAATATCGAGGCCAGCACGCCTTTGGTGATGTCGTCTTTGGTGGGACCGAGGCCACCGGTGGTGATCACGAGGTCGGATTCGGCCAGGGCGGTCTCCACAGCATCGCGTATGTCAGCGGCGTTGTCATCCACCACTCGCACACCGGTTGTGATCCATCCGTCGGCGCCGAGCATCCGTGAGATATAGCCTGAATTGGTGTCGGTGACCTGGCCTATGAGTATTTCAGTACCTATTACGATAATCGAGAGCTTCATGAGATTCAGATTGTTACGCGTGCGTATGGAGTGGCATCGTAGTCGCAGAATTCGCCATCGAGATACTTGAAGTATCCGGCGACGGCCACCATGGCGGCATTATCTGTGGTGAAGGCCCGCTCGGGTATGAAGGCCCTGACTCCACGCCGCTTGCAGAGGTCGGCCACTGCCTGACGCACACCCGAATTGGCTGACACGCCGCCACCGATGGCTACGGTGGAGACACCTGTGGCGAGGATGGCCTTGTCGAGCTTGGTGATGAGGATGTCGATGATTGTGTGCTGGAGCGATGCGGCGAGGTCGGCGAGGTTGTTGTTGATGAAATCGGGGTCGGATTTCACCGAGTCGCGCAGGGTGTAGAGAAAGGATGTCTTGAGTCCGCTGAAGCTGTAGTCAAGGCCGGGGATATGGGGCTTGGCGAATCTGAATCGGGCGGGATCGCCTTGGGCGGCAAGCCGGTCGATATGGGGGCCGCCGGGATAGGGGAGCCCCATCACTTTGGCGCATTTGTCAAAGGCCTCGCCGGCGGCGTCGTCGATGGTCTTGCCGAGTATCTCCATGTCGTTGTGGCTCTTGACAAGTATGATCTGGGAGTTGCCTCCCGACACCAGCAGGCACAGGTAGGGAAACTGCGGCACCTCATCGCCCGGGTCGCGCTTTACGAAATGCGACAGCACATGGCCGTGGAGGTGGTTGACCTCGACCATCGGTATGCCGAGGCCTATCGACAGACCCTTGGCGAAGCTGGTGCCTACCAGCAGCGAGCCTATCAGACCGGGACCGCGTGTGAATGCTATGGCCGAGAGGTCATGCTTGTCGATACCGGCCCGACGGATGGCTGCATCTACGACAGGCACGATATTCTGCTGATGGGCCCTGGATGCGAGCTCGGGGACCACACCCCCGTATTCTTCGTGCACCTTCTGCGATGCTATCACGTTAGAGAGGAGTATGCCGTCGCGGATCACTGCCGCGCTGGTGTCATCGCAGGATGACTCTATGCCAAGGATTGTAATCATCAGGGGACAGGTAGTAGGGTTTGTGATTGGAAATAATGGGTTGGGTGGCCGGGAGGGATGTACGACATAGCTGTGGTGCGGCGCGTCGGCATCAGAACATGTATCCTATGCCGGCGCTGACCACACAGGTCGAGAAGTGGGTGGTGAGTGTGTATTTCCACTCGGCCTTGAGCTTGAGGGTGGGTGAGGCGAGGTATTCAAATCCGGCACCGAGGTTGAGGCCTAACTTTGACTTACGTGTGGTCACATCCTTGTCGGTATCGAGGCTGAAGGGATGCACGCTCCATGCCGAGAAGTCAAGACCGGCAAGCGGATAGATGGCGATATTTGATGTGTCGAAGTCGAATATGTAGTGCATGTTGATGTCTACGGTGAGCGCATCGAGATTCTGGTGGCGGAATACACATCCCACCTCGGGGGCTATACGCAGGGTCTCGTCGAGCCTTTGCTGGAAGAATAGTCCGGCGATGGCCGAGCTGTTTTTTGAGGTGTAGCCTGTCTGCACGCCGAAGGTGGAGCGGTCGGTCTGGGACGATGCGGCAAGCGGGGCGCACATGGCGGCACACAGGGCTGTGAGTAATGGGGTAGGTTTCATTATCTTGATTATTATTGACCGGCGTGTGTCGATGTCATTTAGTGAATGTCAGTCCCGGGCAGAGATACTGGCCTTTGCCATGGGATGCTTTGCCGTACTGCACGGCGTTTCTCGGGCATATGTGATAGCATCTGAAGCAGAATGTGCAGGAGTCACCGAATTTGGGCTTGCCGCTGCCCACCGTGATGTTGGCCACGGGGCAGTTGCGCGCGCATAGTCCGCAGCCGTTGCATGCGTCGGTGGCGCGGAATCGTGATGGCCGCATTATCAGATTATTGAAAATTGGACCGGCCACGTAGGTCTTCATCCGGGGCCACTTGCCGCGCACGACATCCGTCACATGGTGCTGGTCGTTGTCGAGCGATTCGATTATGTCGGCTACGCGTACGGTTGCGGCATCGAGTTTGCTGCGGGTGAGCTCTTCGGAATCCAGCTTGAAGCCTTTCATGCCCACGAATGTATTCGGCATCTGCACGGAATATACCGAGCCGACTTCCCAGCCGTTGGCAGAGATGAATTTGCGCCAGTCAGTGTCGGCGTATCCTATATCGTCGCCGCAGGTAAGTATCAGGTGATGGGTCACGGGTGCATCGTGTACCAGCTTGGCATGACGCATTATTTTGTGGCATACTTTAGGCAAGGACCAGCCATATACGGGAGCCACCCATATCAAGCGGTCGTCGGAGATGTCGAGCTTGATATATTCTGGGTTGCGCAGCAGCCCCGGAGCGAATATCACCATGTCTTCATCGGTGGCTTTCTGTATGGTCTCGGCGACCATACGCGAGTTGCCGGTGCCTGAAAAGCATAATATCATTTAGAGGTCTGGAGTTAAGAGTTTTAGTAAATAAGGTGGTGTCACCGTATGGTGACCTGAGTGGCGCCGTAGCCGTATTCGAGGAATGAAGCGTCCTGCACGTCGTGACCTTTGTAACGGTGGGTGAGCTCCTTGAGTATTGCGTGGCGCAGCACGCCCTCTCCCTTGCCGTGGATAAACACGATTTTCTTGCCGTGAATGCGCATATTGGCATCCATCACACGGCGGAATGTGTCGATCTGGAGGTTGAGCATATCGGCGTTGCTCATGCCGTTGGTGTTGTCTACGAGTTCATGTATGTGCAGGTCTACCACAAGCGGCTGGTCGGGAGCCGGAGCCGGGCGCTCGCGTTTGCGGGCGGGGCGCCTGTCTGTGCGCACCTTCTCGGCCATCGAGGCTTGCAGGCTCGCGGGATCTACGGTCACCTGCTTCACGGGCTTGTCATCGTTGATGAGTTCGTAGGCTATGACGGGTCTGTCGAAGTAGGGGTTGGGGGTGAAGCAATGGAGCCGGCAGAATTTGGTGGCATCGAATCTGCGCTCGATCCACACCGGATTCTTGGGCTCGAACGCACGCCCTTTCTTGTAGGCCACCATCTGCAGGGCGATCCGGTCGATGTCTGGGAGGTCTTCGGGCGAGAGGGTGTCGATATACTCAACGATACCCGGATCGATGGTGCCGGTCTGCCTCATCATCCATTTGCCGGATTCGGCCGACTTGACCAGTAGGGTGAAAAACAGGAAGTAATTGGAGTCGTTGACGAGAAAGGTATTGAAGTCTGACTTTGAGAGATGTTTGATGTCCGCCGGCTCGTAGGCGAGCACGATGTTCAGCTTCTCGCCGGCCGGAGTCTCTTCAATCTCTATGTCGTCGTCATCTTCGATTATCACAGGTGCAGGTGCTTTGACCGGAGCTTCCTTAGATGGCTGCGTGGCCGTGGTCTTGGGTGTGGAGACAGGCGCGGTGCCCACCACCACGCACTCGCGCAGCAGCACCGGGGTCTCGAAGCCGTCTTCATCGACGTAGGCGATGCTGCCGTCGATGCGTACGATGCGTCCGCCGCCCACTGAGTTGAGAAATCTTACGGTATCACCTATCTTTGCCATATATCGTTGTAAATTTTGCTTTAAAATATTAATGGGATAACAAAGTTACGACAAATTCATGTAAAAACGTTAACTTTGCCGTATTTTTAAGCAATATTACTATATCTACATACATCCCGAAATGGATTTAGAGATAAAGATCAGTGAATTTGACTATGATCTGCCGCAAGAGCTCATAGCCCTGCATCCGCTGGAGCAGCGTGACAGCTGCCGCCTGCTGAGGCTGGATGAGACGGGTGGCATTTCCGACCATGTGTTTACGGAGGTGGGCGCGCTGTTGCCGGCTGACGCGATGCTCGTGTATAACAACACGCGTGTGATCAACGCGCGTATCTCCATGCGCAAGCCTTCGGGAGCGGCTATCGAGATATTCTGTCTTGAGCCGGATACTCCCTCTGACTATGCCCTTAATTTCGCCACCCGGGGCTCATGCCGGTGGCTGTGTCTGGTGGGCAACTCCAAGCGATGGAAAGAGGGAGACCTGAACAAGGAGATCAGTATCGATGGCAGGCAGGTCACACTCACCGCCCGCCGCATCTCGCGACAGGATAATGCGTCGGTGGTGGAGTTTGGGTGGGACAGCGACGACACGTTCGCCTCAGTGGTGGGCAGCGCCGGGGTGATACCTATCCCGCCGTATCTCAACCGCGAGACCGAGAGCTGCGACTCTACTGATTACCAGACTGTGTACAGCCACATCGAGGGGTCGGTGGCCGCGCCTACGGCCGGTCTGCATTTCACCGCCCGGGTGCTGGATGATATCGACCGCCGTGGCATACCGCGCCGCGAGCTCACGCTGCATGTCGGCGCCGGCACATTCCAGCCAGTGAAAGACGAGAGTGTGGCCGACCATGTGATGCACAGCGAGTTTATCTCTGTGCCGATAGAGCTCATAGAAGAGCTCGCCACCACCGACCGCAAGGTATATGCCGTGGGCACTACCTCGGTGAGGACGCTGGAGAGCCTGTATCATGCCGGATGTCTCATGTATCAGGACAGGTGGGATGGAGAGGTGCCGCAGTGGTATCCATACGCTCCGGATCATCCCGGCCTGAGTGTGGCCGAGGCCCTGGGATGCATAGTCTCGCGCATGAAGGCCCGGGGCGAGAAGAATTTCATAGCATCCACCCGCATAATCATAGCCCCGGGATACACTTACCGGATTGTCAGGGGCATGATCACCAATTTTCACCAGCCCAAGTCTACGTTGCTGTTGCTCGTATCGGCGATGGTGGGCGATGACTGGCGCAAGGTCTACAATCATGCGCTGAGCCGGGGCTACCGGTTTCTGAGCTACGGAGATGCTTGTCTGTTAAGATAGACGCCATACGCTTGATTCAGATTTATTACTAACCTTAAAGAATAATTTTTATGAAAAAATTAATGATTACGATGATGGCGGCGGCCATCGCTGCCGTGCCGGCAATCATGAGGGCGGAGGATTACAATGCCTACTACCATGATCTGCCCATCAACCTGACCGAGGTGAAGGCTCCGGTGATACCTGACTATACCGTGAAAATCACGGACTTCGGTGGTGTCAATGACGGAGTGACAAGCAACACCGGGGCGTTTGCCAAGGCTATGGCACACCTCAAGGGCAAGGGCGGTGGCCGTCTGGTGGTGCCCGAGGGTATCTGGTATACGGGCCCGATCGAGTTTGAGAGCAATGTCGAGCTGAATCTCGAGCGTGGAGCCCTGCTGCTCTTCAGCGACAACCTGAGCGATTATCCGGCAGTGTCAAGCAATTGGGAGGGGGCGAGCACCCGGCGCGCGATGTCGCCACTGTCGGCCCGCAGCAAGAAGAATATTGCCGTGACCGGCGACGGCACGATCAACGGCAACGGTCAGGCATGGCGTCCGGTTAAGAAGGGCAAGATGACCGACAACCAGTGGAAGGAGCTGACAAAGAAGGGCGTGACCAATGCCAAGGGGGATGTATGGTATGCCAATCAGGCAATCGCAGACGCGCATAACGATAAGAATCTGCTTGCCGAGGGACTGCGCCCCGGAGCCTCGGCCGAGGCTGTGGCCAGGATTCACGACTATCTGCGCCCTGTGCTGCTGTCATTTATCGATTGCGAAAATGTGCTGCTCAAGGACGCCACCTTTGAGAATTCGCCTGCATGGAATATCCACCCGTTGCTGTGCCGCAACGTGATTATCGACAATATCAACGTGCGCAATCCGTGGTATGCGCAGAACGGCGACGGTCTGGATGTGGAGTCGTGTACGGATGTGCTGCTGGTCAACAGCAAGTTTGATGTGGGTGACGATGCCATCTGCATCAAGTCGGGCAAGGACAAGGAAGGCCGCGACAGGGGAGTGCCCTGCAGCAATGTGCTGGTGGACGGTTGCACGGTGTATCACGGTCACGGCGGCTTTGTGATCGGCAGTGAGATGTCGGGCGGCTGCAAGGATATCGTGGTGCGCAATTGCGTGTTTATCGGCACCGACGTGGGTCTGCGCTTCAAGTCGGCACGCGGACGCGGCGGCGTGGTGGAGAATATCTACATCGATGGTGTGAAGATGGCTGATATCCCCGGCGACGCCATAATCTACGATCTGTATTACGGAGGCAAGGGCGACGCGCAGATGATGCCTGTCACAGAGGAGACTCCATCATTCCGCGACATATATATCAATGACGTGACATGCCGCGGAGCTGCCCGTGCGGCTTACTTCAACGGACTCCCCGAGATGCCTGTCAAGAATATCGTGATCAGCAACTCACGCTTCACCGCCACCACCGGTATGCTCTTCAATTACGCCGATGACGTCACACTCAAAAACGTGAAGATAACTGTGGACGAAGGTCAGCCCATCACCGAAGGCAAAGACGTAAAGAATCTCAAGATCCAGAAATAATACGGGGCACCCACCTCAAGATAAACAGAGAAAAGGTGGCATCTCATCAGATGCCACCTTTTCTCTGTTTATCTTGAGGTGGGGGATTATTGCATGGGCTTGAGGCCTTCCCAGCGCACGTTCCATGTGCCGTCGGCGGGGAAGCCGGGATTGGTACCTTGCGAGCCGTCCCATCCGGCGCACATCATCGCTACGGCGGTGAGCAGCGCGCCGTTGCCGGGCAGATACAGGCGCAGACGCTTGGGCTCCTGGAAGTTGTGTCCGTTTGGCAGATAGGTGTTCTTGCCTTTGTCTGTGAGCAGGGCGTTGACTGCCTCGTCGGGCATGCCCAGACGTGCGGCGGCCATGGCCATCATGCCGTAGTCCCAGCCCCAGGTGGTGGGCCAGTTCCAGTTGTCGATCACCCAGCGGTAGGTGTCACGCATGGTGTCCTTGTCGTAGAGACGCGACTCGGGCAGCAGACCGCAGGCACCGAGCACGGCGGGGTGATCGCTACGGCTCTTCAGGGCGAAGTCTTCGGCGGAAATCCTGCTGTTGCCCTTCATGGCCGGAGTATCGTAGGGGTTGAAATCCTTGGCACGCTTGCCACGGGTAGCCGACAGGTCGGCTACGGGCAGACCGGCCACGTATATGCCGTCTTTATGAGCAAGCGGGGCCAGACGGTTGATTATGTCATCATATACGGAATCACGCTCCATGCCTCTGCGTTCGCGCCATTTCTGGGCGGTCTGGAGTCCGTAGAGCCAGTAGGCCTGTTCGAAAGGATGGGCATACGAGAAATCCTTAGACATGGATTCCTGCATGGCTGTGGCTCCGCGCAGGGTGATATCGCCCTTGGAGCCGGCCCACGCGTTGGCGAAGTCGGCCATGAAATCAGCTGTGGCATCGACATACTTGCCGTATTTTTCGAGGGTCTCGGGTGTAGGTTTGGCACGGTATACCTCTTCGGCCATGTATATGTAGTGGGGCTGCTGCCAGATCAGGAACGAGCCTGTGTTTGACGGTGCCTCACCTGCCTGCGGGTCGGTCATCTTCATCCAGCGCGCGCCCTTGAATCCCTGTCGGCCGGCTATCTTCACTGCCTCGGGATATGCGGTATTGTCATACCATTCGAGCATTCGCTCAAGTGTGGCGAGCTGATTCCAGAGAGCGAAATCCACGGTGTGCCACCATGTCATCTCGAGGTGCGGACGACCGAACCATGAGTTGTAGGTGAGGCCGGTCTCCTGTGCCGGAGTGTTGTTGTCGCAGTTGACTTTGGTGAGGTACTGCGAGAGCACGACGCGGCGCTCCAGCTCGGGCGCACGTGAATCCGTACACAGACCGAAATCTACGATAGCGCCGTTGGTCCAGTATCTGGGCCACCATTTGAGTGTGGCTTTGCGTGCCTGATCGTATTCATAGCGTGCGGGGATGCCTTGAGGACGCACCGGGGTGTATTCCACCGCGAGCGAGAGCGGATCGCTGGCCGGCACGAGACGGGCCTGCAGCGAGGCTGCGTCGAGGCTGAATTTAGCATTGCCTTCCCATTGCACCACGGCATAGTAGGTGGTGGATCCGATAGTGCGCTCCACCACAGCGTATCCGTCGCCCTGGTCGATAATGCTGAGGCTGCCCTTGTCGGTGGGTGTGAGGGTGGCTGCGTCATCGCTGTGCTTGCCTGTGGGATAGGGGAAGGTGATGGTGATGTAGGCGCGGCCGGTGTCGAGCATCTTGCTGTCGATGTAGGCAAAGAGGCGGTCGGCCGACGGCAGAACGGCTGTGGCTACATCAAAGGGATATCCTCCGACCTTGTATTTTGATTCGATAATGCCGTCGTAGAGCTTAAGTGTCTGGTCTATATCGGTGATGCTGTCGATGCCCAGGGGCTTGCCGTCTGTCCCGAGGAACACGAGCCCCACCTCGCCGAGATTCAAGCGATGGGGATTGACACGGAAATAATCGGTGGCCTGTTTGTTGCGGCCGTCGGTCTTGTACTCGACGGCGTAGACGCTGGGTCGGCGGTGGAGATTCATCTCGCGGGTGGTCTCATCGTGGGTGAGGCCCCCGGTGTTGGGGAATGAGTGCCAGCCCCAGTCGCTCATAGAGCACAGGGGCACACCGTTGCGGTAGTAGGCTGGAAAGCTCTGGAGACCGGTGACATCGACAGTGGTGGCGAAATGGCCGTTGCCCACGGTGAGCGATGCCAGGGAGTCGGGGACCGTGATATGCGGATTGTTGCGTGATACCACGCGCTCGCGGTCGATGGGCTGGTTGGTGTCGTCGAGCGAGGAGGCGGGGCAGAGCTTGCCGTTGATATAGACATCGTTGAAGTTGATGTCGCGCACGAGGCCCGTGCGGAAGTTGCCGTCGGCCACACCGTCAAAGTGGCAGTCGGAGAGGTTGATGTCATATACGTTGACGCTCTGGCTCAGTGCGATGATACATACACCGTAGCGGCTTTTCTTGCAAGAGATGTCGCTGAGGTTGATATTCCTTACGGTGGGCAGGAATCCGCGTTTGCCGATTTCCTGATGGTCATAGTCGAGGTTGATCTTCAGCACGGCTTCCTTGCATTGTCCGACACGGATGTTGCGGGCATAGATGTTCTCGATGAGTCCGCCGCGGCATGTGTTTGTCTTGATGCGGATCACACGCTCAAGCTCAGGCGAGTCCATATCGCAGTCTTCGGCGAAGAGGTTGCGGCAACCGCCTGTGATCTCGCTGCCTATCACCACACCGCCGTGTCCGTTGGCCATGGTGCAGTGGCGTATGATGATATTCTGGGTGGGCAGGTCATATTTGCGGCCGTCGTTGTTACGTCCGCTCTTGACGGCGATGCAGTCGTCGCCGGTGTTGAAGGTACATCCCTCGATGAGCACGCCGTCGCATGATTCGGGGTCGCAACCGTCGCCGTTGGGTCCGTCATTGTCGACACGCACGTTTCTTACGGTGAGGTTCTTGGAGAGACAGGGATGGATCACCCAGAATGGCGAGCGCAGCATGGATACACCCTCGATGAGCACGCGCTCACATTCAAATATGTTCACGAGCTGCGGTCGCATACCGTCTTCGGGGCCGAAGCGGCGCTGCTCTACGGGCACGTCATCCTGGCAATACTTGAGCAGACGCGCGCGTCCGCCGTTGCGCTGGCTCACGGTGCCTTCGCTCCAGCCGAAGTGGGACGCCCCGCACCATTTCCACCATGTGTCGTTGGTGCCACCGCCGTCAATCTCTCCCTCACCTGTGATGGCGATGTTGGCGGCCTTGTAGGCGTATATACAGGGCGACAGATTGTAGCAGTCGACACCTTCCCAGCGTGTGCGCACGATGGGATACAGCGATGGATCGAAAGCGAAGAGCAGGCGTGCGCCTTTCTCCACCACGAGGTTGACGTTGCTGAGCAGGGTGATGGCTCCGGTGGTGAATTCGCCGGCAGGCACCACCACGCGGCCTCCGCCCTTACGGTTGCAGTCGGCTATGGCCTTGTTGATCGCAGCCTGGTTTTGAGCGGGAGTGGCTGCGGGATCGGCTCCGTATTTACGGATGTTGTAGGTCTTGTTTTTAAATACCGGAGGGTTGATGCTCCGCTCTATCGACTGATAGGCCGCGTCGTCCCACTGTGCGAGCGCTAACAGGGGCGTGAGCATCAATATCAGCAGTAAATGTAATTTTTTCATCAGGAATTGATTTAAGGATTATGAAAAGCCCTGCAAAATATGAGGGCGGAGGGGGAGGTATAGCCTCGCGCTTAAGCGATCGCATTACCTCATAACATCTCTGCAAGCCGGCCTTCGGGCCCCGAGGGTGAGGAAAGATATTTTATCATATTTCCCCTTACCCTCGGGGGGCCGTGGGCTCTGCTACCTGTGTCAGGCGTTGTATTCCTGCCAGCTCTTTATCTTGATGTCGGTGTCTTTGAGGGCGCAGAATGCCTCGATGAAGACACGTGCCAGACGGACGTTGGTGATCAGAGGTATGTTGTGGTCGATGGCATCGCGGCGTATGCGGTAGCCGTTGGTGAGCTCGCGCTTGGTCTGATCCTTGGGAATATTGATGATGAGGTCAAACTTGTGGTCGGCTATCATGTCGATGATGTTGTTGTCGCCCTCTTCATCGGGCCAGCTCACTGTGGTACACTCCACATCGTTGTCACGCAGGAATTTGGCTGTGCCGGCTGTGGCATAGATGTGGTAGCCGTTTTTCACGAGCTCGCGTGCGGGCTCCAGCAGCTGCACCTTGCCTTTGGCGCCGCCTGACGAGAGCAGGATGTTTTTCTTCGGTACGGTGTATCCTGTGGCGATCATGGCGTTGAGCACGGCCTCGTTGAGGTCGTCGCCCAGACAGCCTACCTCGCCGGTCGAGCTCATGTCTACACCCAATACCGGGTCGGCGTTGGACAGACGGTTGAATGAGAATTGTGATGCCTTGACACCGATGCGGTCGATGTCAAACTCGCTCTTGTCGGGCTTTTCGTAGGGCACACCTAACATGATTTTTGTCGCGGTCTCGATGAAGTTGGTCTTCAGGATCTTGCTGACGAACGGGAAGGAGCGTGAGGCACGGAGGTTGCATTCGATTACCTTCACCTCGCGGTTCTTGGCCAGGAACTGGATGTTGAACGGGCCCGAAATATTGAGCTCGGCAGCTATGCGGCGTGCGATCTTCTTGATCTGGCGCACGGTGGAGAAGTAGATATTCTGAGCCGGGAATATCATTGTGGCGTCGCCCGAGTGTACACCGGCGTATTCGATGTGCTCGGAGATGGCATATTCCACGATCTTGCCTTTGTCGGCCACGGCATCAAACTCGATCTCCTTGGTGTCCTGCATAAACTGGCTCACCACTACCGGATAATCCTTGCTCACCTCGGCGGCCATGGAGAGGAAGCGGTCGAGTTGCTCGTCGTTGTAGCATACGTTCATGGCGGCGCCTGAGAGCACATAGCTCGGACGCACCAGCACAGGGTAGCCTACTTCCTTGATAAACTCCTTGATGTCGTCGTGGCTGGTGAGCGCGCGCCATGCCGGCTGGTCGATGCCGAGCTTGTCGAGCATGGCCGAGAATTTGTCGCGGTTTTCGGCGCGGTCGATATCTACGGGCGATGTGCCGAGCACCGGTACACCCTGTCGGTAGAGCTTCATGGCCAGGTTGTTGGGTATCTGTCCGCCTACTGATACGATCACTCCGCCGGGCTGCTCGAGATCGATCACGTCGAGCACGCGCTCGAGCGACAGCTCGTCGAAATAGAGGCGGTCACACATGTCGTAGTCGGTGGAGACGGTCTCGGGGTTGTAGTTGATCATTATGGATTTGTAGCCGAGCTTGCGTGCTGTGTTGATGGCGTTGACCGAGCACCAGTCAAATTCCACCGACGAGCCTATGCGGTAGGCACCGGAGCCGAGTACGATCACTGATTTCTCGTTTTTGTAGAAATCGATGCTGTTGGGCTGGGGCTTGAGGCAGGTCTTCTTCCACTCATCGGTGGTGAGGGTGTCGGCGTTTGTGGGCTCAACCTCTCCGAGATATGTGAAATAGAGATAGTTGGTGAGTTCGGGATGGTCGCCGCCCACGGTCTCGATGCGTCGCACGGTGGGGAGTATGCCGCGGCTCTTGCGGTTGCGTCGCACCTCGAGGTTGGCTTTCTCCATCGAGCCTTCGGGCTTGAGCACGAATCGGGCGATCTGGAAGTCGCTGAATCCGGCGGCCTTGACTTCGCGCATCTTCTCGTCGCTGATCTCGTCGAGGCTGTTGTAGGTGAGAAGCTCGTTCTTGAGGTCGACGATATTTTTCATGCGGGTAAGGAACCATTTGTCGATCTTGGTGAGCTCTTCGATACGCTCTACGGTGTAGCCCTCCTCCAGGGCCTGAGCTATCGCGAAGATACGCAGGTCGGTAGGATTGGCGAGCTCTTTGTCGAGGTCGGGGAATTTCACGTGGTCGTTGCCCACGAATCCGTGCATGCCCTGGCCTATCATGCGCAGGCCCTTCTGTATCATTTCTTCAAAAGAGCGGCCGATCGACATGATTTCGCCCACTGATTTCATCGAAGAGCCGATATTGCGGCTAACACCGGCAAATTTTGTGAGGTCCCAGCGCGGTATCTTGCATATCATGTAATCGAGCTGCGGAGCGGTGTATGCCGAGTTGGGTGTGCCCATCTCGCCTATCTGGTCGAGGGTATAGCCTAAAGCGATCTTGGCGGCGACGAAGGCAAGTGGATAGCCTGTGGCCTTGGATGCGAGGGCCGACGAGCGGCTAAGACGCGCGTTGACCTCGATTATGCGGTAGTCGTTGGTCTCTGCGTTGTAGGCAAACTGGATGTTGCACTCGCCCACGATACCGAGATGACGCACTGCCTTGACACTGATCTCCTGCAGGAATTTCACCTGGTCGGCGGTAAGCGAGCATGTGGGGGCCACGACGATGGATTCGCCGGTATGTATGCCCAGCGGGTCGAAGTTCTCCATCGAGGCTACGGTAAAGCAGTGGTCGTTGGCATCACGTATCACCTCAAACTCGATCTCCTTCCATCCCTTGAGACTTTCCTCCACAAGAATCTGGGGGGCGAAGGTGAAGGCGCTCTCGGCGATTTCCATAAAGGTGGCCTCGTCAGGGCAGATACCCGAGCCGAGACCGCCGAGGGCGTAGGCCGAGCGTATCATCACTGGGAAGCCGATTTCGCGTGCGGCCTTCAGAGCGTCGTCCATATTGGTGACGGCGTGTGAAACGGGGCTCTTGAGACCGGCCTGATCGAGTTTTTTTACGAATCGGTCGCGGTCTTCGGTGTCCATGATGGCCTCGACGGATGTGCCGAGCACCTCCACGCCATATTTTTCAAGGGTGCCGTTGCTGTACAGCTCGGTGCCGCAGTTGAGGGCTGTCTGTCCGCCGAATGCCAGCAGGATGCCGTCGGGACGCTCCTTCTTGATGATTTCGGTCACGTAATCAGTGGTGACGGGCTGGAAGTAAACCTTGTCGGCGATACCTTCGCTTGTCTGTATTGTAGCGACGTTGGGGTTGACGAGCACAGAGCTGATGCCCTCTTCTCGCAGGGCCTTCAGGGCCTGCGACCCCGAATAGTCAAACTCGCCGGCCTGCCCTATCTTGAGGGCTCCCGAGCCTAACACGAGTACCTTTGAAAGTTTGGATTTCATGTGAGTTTGTGGGTGATTTTTGGATTACATTTTTCAGCTGCAAAGTTAGCGATTGATTTGCAGTGTTGCAAATCAATCGCTAACTTTGCGAGAAATAACATAACACAATCACTATGGGCAAGACTTATCATCACGAGACCTCGGGCACCTGTTCCAAGGCGATAGACATCACTGTAGACGACAATGGACTCATTGAAAAAGTGGAGTTTACCGGCGGCTGCAACGGCAACCTCAAGGGCATTGCGGCATTATGCACAGGAAAGACACCGGAGGCTGTGGCCGCCACCCTGCGCGGCATCACCTGCGGCGCCAAGTCCACCTCGTGCCCCGATCAGCTGGCCCGCGCCCTCGCCGAAATCAAAAACCAGTGACCAAATTTAATAAAATTACCGGAATATGAATGTTACTATATCAATGGATGGCCTTTGGGCTATTGTAGATTCTTTATCACAAAAAAATAAGAAATGGCTTGCGGACAAAATCCTCTTATCCTTGTCGGAATCGAAAACCAAAAAGGAAGATGAGGTACTTTCCGCTATTGCAAGGTCTGTTAAAGAAGCCAAGATGGGTAATACACGCCCTATAGATACGCTATGGGATCAACTGTAATATTTGACTATACACCCGAATTTCTTAAATCCGCAAAAATTCTATCTAAAAGATACCGCTCATTTGCAGATGATTTAAACGCATTGATCGATATTATATTAGAAAATCCTAAGGCAGGTGATGATTTAGGTAATGGTATAAGAAAATTGCGGAGGGCTATCAAGTCAAAAGGAAAAGGCAAAAGTGGAGGCGCAAGGGTTATAACTTTAACAGTAGTAATTGACGAAGATAAATCGAAGGTTACTTTTCTCTATGTATATGACAAAAGCGATATGCCCAATATATCGTCAGCCAAAATCAAACAGATCATTTCAGATAATGATTTGGACGCAATCAATATTAAATGATTGTGATATAAAGATACATCCTACTGTGCTGATGTAAGGATGCCTGACTATGAATAACAAATAGGGATATTCAAAAAGGAATTGATAAATTTTGAATATCCCTACTTGAAGAATGGTGGATCAGATATGCTTACTGGCGGTAGGTGATTTTGCGGGTGACGGTTGTCTTGGAACCACCACCGTCAAAAATCCTTTTTATCCAGTTTCCATTGATATCAAAGGAGTCTTCCGGATATGTCACGGATTGGGTCGAAGTTTCATTTAAGCTATCCTCAACCTTCATTTCAATAATCTTTCCTTCATTATCGCGGGTGTAATTGGTTGTCCAGTCGGCGTACTCATTTCCATGCTCCTCTTTTATGAGCAGATTGTCGCTGTCATAAGTGAAGGAAATGCAATAATTTTGTTCTTCACCCATGTCATCGGTCTCTTTGAGTGTGAGAAGTATAGGGCGGGAAAGAGAGTCTCTCTTTAATTCGAAGTCAGGGTTACAGTCATCACAGTCAAGTTGCTCTCTGGATATGAGATGACCTTGCTCATCGAAAGTGTATATAGTTGTACTTCCAAACAAACCTTCCTCGATAGTTTCCTCAATCTTCGAGATGTTACCTTTGGCATCCATACAAATGGCATCGGTAATGATAGCCTCTTCTTCAGGAGCAGCTGCGGTGGTCTGTCCATCATTCTCGGGTGTGCCGCCCTTGGAATTGCCGGAGCATGCGCAGAAGCCCAGGCAGGCCGCCACACAAATCATAAAAATAAATTTCGTTTTCATAATCGTAGTGTATTTGATTGGTGCAAAAGTATAAAAAGATTAAGGGTAAAACAAATTATGATTTTTATGAAGTGAAATTTCGGCTATCCATCTACCCATTTAGGCAACGGATTTACCAGCGTTTTGGGCCTCTCGGCCGATGTCCTTGACCCGTTCTATTTACAGCAGACTCTTTGCGCAATTTGAGGCCATTGTAGGAGTTATTCAACATTTTTGTCGTTACTTCAACAGGGGTATTTATCGGTCTGTTAAGATCGGAGAGATTATGCGACATCAACCATTCATAGAAGTATGGCATATAGAGGATGCGCTCATGTTGACGATGGTCTAAACCCTTTATCTTGCTGTAAACAATCCGTGAGGTGTCTTGCTTCCGTATGTCTTGCACCATATTATCGGTGCGACGGATTGCTTCCTCGCGGTCATTCGTCCCTCTGATTACCCATAGCGGCACTTCGCTTAAGTCTGTTGCGCTCCCTTTTGTCAAAGACCCTGCCAAAATAATCGGCGCCGCTATTTTTCCGGGATTGGCTGCTACTAAATCTGCCACGCCATTGCCTCCCATACTCATGCCTATCGCATATATGCGGTTTGTGTCAATATTGTTATTGGCCAACACATGATCAATCACCCTCATAATCCTGTCCACATTCCAGTCTGGGCCGGTGGCTTGAGGTGCAACCACGTAGGCATCCATTTTCATACCTGATTCTATTGCGTCAATCGTGCCGAAATTTTCCACATCCTGCAGGTCATTACCTGACGAGCCGCGACTATGCAGAGTTATTATCAGAGGTTTTGCCATGTCAATGGAGGCCGGCGTGTATAGAATGAAGTTATAGCCATCGGCTACTTCGTCAGTGTGATAGGCCACACCCATCTTTGCTGAGACGCTTATGCAAAATACAACGGAGCATAAAAATGTGATAAGGTAACGCATAATCAAAATTTTATAAATGTGACAAAGAGAGATGGCAGAAGTTTAATATTGGGATATCCGCTTAATGTCTACGACAATGGGCGCAAAACTGAAAGGACGCCATCAAAGAGGAGGATTTATGGAAGTATATGTTGATTCTGTACCATACGATAATGAAGATAAAACGCGCAAAGGTTTGTGAGCCTTTGCGCGTTTTTGTTATTGAGAAAGAAGATACGGGAGGCTGCTGTGAGGCAGCCTCCCGTGGTATCAGGGGTAGGGGGATCAGCGGCGGAGGTATTTGCGGCCGTTCTGGATGACGATGCCGCGGTAATCCGGGCCGACGGGGAGGCCCAGCAGGTTATAGGCCGGGGCATCGGGGTCGAGGGCATCGACCGAGACATCGCTTATGCCGTCATAGCCTTCGCCGAAGTATCCGTCGGCATCCGAGATGCGCATTGTCCTGATCAGTATGCCGCCGCCGGAGATAGTCGGGGCATATACCTTGATCATGCGTGTCTCGGCGTGGAGGGGAATCTCGCCGGTGAAAGGCAGGTCGGCGTCGGTGAGGGTGCGTATCGTGCGCCATCCGCCGGGTGTGATGTCACAGTTGCGCGACTCCTGGATCTTGATCACTGCGGCCACATTGCCGTCGGGCTCGATGGAGAGGGCGAGAGCCTGTGACTGCGGAGCGAAGTAGGCCATGAGCTTGTCATTCTTGGTGGTGATCTTGGCGTGGTCGGCTGTGGCTTCGCCGGGGATATCGGCTCCGGGCGATACCTGCACCCAGTGGGGATAATCGTTGGACTTATCCTGCACCAGGCCACCGACTGTGGCAAACGGAGCCACGGCATCAAATGGAGCGAAATTCAGAGGCAGTCCGGCAGCGGCTTTGCCCCAGTGTGTATCGCCATCGGCCTTGGCACGCGGGAAATCGATGGTAGAGATGGTGATGTCGCCCTCAAAGCTCTTCTCACCCGAGACATCGGTGAGCGCACCGGCCGGCAGAGAAATCACATAGTCGGAAAGTACGTCAAGGTTGTCATATCCGATATTGAGCTTGGTGCCCGATGTGCCGATTGTGATGTCCTCCCACTGGTGAGAGCCTGAGATAGTGGCTCCGCCATTGTATTTCACCTCCTGGTTGAAGGTGAGCGTGAGGGTGCCGTCGGCATATGGTACATCCTTGTTGACCAGCGAGCCGTCGGTGAGCTCAAGTGGCTGCTCGCCCTCGTTGGGAATCCAGCGCTCGATGAGCACGTCGTTGACATCGAATTTCTTGGCGTTGGCATCGATCTTGAATGTCACCAGACCCGAGCGGGTGTAGGTGACGGTGTGCTTGTATACACGCTTGCTGGCGCCGAGCACGAGATCCTGCACGGAGGTCTCGCCGGCCGCATTGGTGGTATTGAGCTTGACGGTCTTCTGGCTCTTGTCTGGGTTGCCGAGCCAGAGAGTGAGCACACAGGGGCCCTCGACAGCGGGGAGGGTGAGATAGCCGCCGTCTTTGGTGGTGTTGAACTGGATGGCGTATGGAGTGGCGCCGCGGTCGTCATCGGTGGCCGGGCCGTAATCGCTGTCGGGATTATCGGAATAGAGGCCCGGCATGTTGAGGATACGTATGGCGTTGTCGCCTGTGCCGATAGTCATGCCGGCCACCTCGACAGTGGTGTTGGCGGCGTTGATGATATTGGTATTCTCGGTGATATGGCCGTATTTCTCCACCCATTCGTCAGGTTGTGTGTGGAAGTCGGTGTAGAAGAGCACGCCGCCGGCAGTGGTGGAGAAGCTCCACACCGCGCCTTCGGTGGTGCCGAGGTCGTTGGTGGCATCCACGCGCCAGTAGTAAGTGGCGTTGGGCTGCAGATCGGCGTATGTATATGATGTGGTCTTCAGGCCAGTTGCGACAGGCGACATCGACTCCGCACCGGTGCCGAGCATGAGGGTATATACCACATCGCCGCCATAGGTGACAGGCGATTCCCATGTGAATGTGATACCCGAAGCCACGCCCACTTTCTCGCCGACAGCCGGCGAGGGATCGGTGCACACGCCTGGCAGCGTGGGATCGTCAATGGTAGATACCGAGACAGTGGCGGCATCAGAGTAGAGACCGGCTCCGTCGGCGGCACGCAGCGAGATAGTGTAGGCCGTGCGCGGTGCCAGACCCTCGACGGTAGCTGATGTAGCACCGGCGGGAGCTGTGACGCTGACCACCGCGCCATCCGCGGCGGTGGCGGTGATTTCATATCCGGCTGTAGTGTTGCCGTTGGCATCCCATGTGAGTGTGACGCTGTTCTTGCCGATTGCCGAGGCCGAAAGGTTGAGCGGCTTCTTGATGTAAGGAAGTGCGGCATCGATAGAGTTGGCGTAATTCTCGATGTTGGCGTAGCCGTTGGCAGCGATGGCAGCTGCGTCCGAGGCATCATCGGGATTGAGGCCGTTGGCAGTCTCCCACTCGTCAGGGATACCGTCGCCGTCAGTGTCGAGGGGTTTTACGCCGCCGCTGAGGTTGGCATTACCCTTGTGTGGCAGCTGCAGCTCGGTGGTGATACCGTTTTTAGTGCCGGCGGTGCCGTAAGAGGCCATCTCGTCGATTACGTACTGGTCGATGCAATCGCGCACAGGCAGCGATGCACCGCAATTGCCGATAATCCAGGCATAAGCCTCCTCAGCCGACATCAGTTGTGACACAGGAGTGATGTGCTTGATATAATTGTCATTATCGGCGGTATAGCCCATGGATGCGTTGTAGGTGTCGATATTGGCATTGAGATCTTCGAGGCTCCCGAACAGGGTGGAGTAGGGGGCTGTGCCCTCGTTCTTGCCTATCTGCTCCTCGTCTGTCATGAGGTGGCCGTTGAGGATGCCGTCCTTGTTGTCATCATAGTAGTTGCCGTTTCCGTAGAGACGGAATGTCTTTATGCCACGGGTGAAGGGGGCTGTTGGGTTGTTCCAGGGGCCGCGCATGAAGTAATTGTTCTCGATATCGGCCCATGAGTCGCCCTCGGAGTCGCTCTGGATATAACAACCGCCGTTGCCCCAGTTGTACACGACATTGTTGACATATTGATTCAGGCCCTTGACCTTGGGATTGCGGGTCTTGTTCTCGATATACAGATTACGGTAGAGAGTGACGCCTCCGATAGTCTGGATCAGGCCGCCGCATGAGTGGGATTGCAGACCCTGGGCGATGATGGTGTTCTGGATGGTGATGTTGCGCGGGCGTATGTTCTTGTTGTCCCAGCTCACCGAGAAATTCTCGTCTTTGCCCCAGAATACCGACAGATGGTCGAAGATCATGTTTTCGCCGTTGGCCACGCCGCAGGCATCGGTGTTGCTCGGGCCCTTGTCGCCCTCGCGGAATCTCATGTAACGCACGATGATATTGTTGGCACCCGAGAAGCTGACGCGGTTGCCGTAGACATTGACACCCTCGCCGGGAGCTGTCTGGCCGAGCACCGTGAGGTTGCCCTTGAATACGAGCGGAGAGGACAGCACGATGTCACCGGCTACATCGAAGATGATGATACGGCCCGATTTGCTGACGGCATCGCGCAGGGTGCCGGGGCCGCTGTCGTCGAGCGAGGTCACATGATAGATCTCACCGCCACGGCCGCCCGTGGTGTATTTTCCAAAGCCCTCGGCTCCCGGGAATGCCGGCAGCTGAGCCTGTGCGGGCAGTGACAGCAGTGTCATCGCCGCAGCAAGAAATAGATGTCTGATTGATTTTTTCATAAAAATTGTTTTCATGGATAAAAACGCCCTGCCGGTCGGCTTGCACCGGCGGGCAGGGCGCCTGTTGATTAATCAACGTGTGATTAGCGCTGATAGTATTTTTTGCCGTTCTTGATCACGAGGCCCTTGTAGTTGCTGTCTACCTGCACGCCCATGATGTTGTAGGCGGGGGTCTCCACGGTCTCCTCGGCGATGATGTCGGCGATACCTACGTGAGTGCCCTTCTCGCCTTCGATTCTCACGTGCATGAGGTTGAGCTGTGCGCCGTTGCAGCCTACACGGAGCTCAAGATTCTTGCCGTTGGCATCGAATGTCATGGGAGCGAGCTTGTAGTAGCGCTTGTTGAGGACATCTGTCATTGTCACTTCGACAGACTGCTCGGCAGCCACGACACCGTCGAATACGGGAGTCACGATCACCTTGAGCTCGTTGTCAGGATTGGTATTTCCACCAAGGTTGCAGCTGGCCCATACGGTCACTGTTACGTTGCCGGTGACAGCGGGATACTGGAAATATGTATCCTGATGGGATACGATACCCTGTGTGCCGAGACGTGTGAACTGCACGCCGTTCTTTGTCGATACCCAGTCTTCGGCATTGGCAGCGTTGTAGTCTTTGTCTTCCCATGCGTCTTCAGAGCCCCATCCGGGCATGAAGATTGTGCGGGTCACACCCTTGTCACCCCATGAGAGGAAGGGATAATTGAAGTTTTCTTCGGGCATTACCTCAAGCTCCTCACCGTTGACGCCGCTGTATGCCTCTTCAGAGATTTTGTAGATACCGCCATCGAGCATCGAGATGGCCACACCGAGGTCAAGCTCACCTTTCTCAGCACCTTCGGGAGTGTTGAGCACTGACAGACCCATTGTGTTGGGCATTGCGACACCGTATTTGTCTACGAGGTCGTAGTTGTTGGGGTTGTAGTAGGGTGATTCGGGGTTGTTGAGCTCTCCGAGGAATGGCATCAGGGGATTGTTGTAGTTGAAGCCGTAATCAAAGACCTCAGCGTTGGCTGCGAAGGCCGAAGCGATAGCAGCTGCGAAAAGTAGAGATTTCTTCATAAAGATTAATTATTAGTTGTTTGTGAGTTAAGGTTATCGGATTAGATATTTATCATCGGCAGAAGCAAAAATGACCTCTGCCGATGATATGATATGAGTGTCACTCGGCCAGACCGGAGTAGCCGGGATAGCCGGGAAGCTGGGTCAGACGTGGGTTGTCGACGAGCGGATGACCGGCTTGCTGATTTGCAAACGGGCTGAGCTCGGATTTATTGTGTTCATAGCCGAAATACAGACCGAACGGGCCCTCGATCCAGTCGGGGAATTTGTCCTTGTTCTCGGCATATCCGGTAGGCTTCTGGGCGATAGTGTTGCCCAGGAGCATCTGGTTGTTCTCGCCGCCCATCTTGAATCCACCGACGATGCGGGCGTTCTTGTTGTAGGTGTTCTCCCACGCCAGGAACATATTGGTCACGTACCACGATGCGTTGACATCTTCGCCATGGGCAGCGACGATACTCATGATTTTCTCGTGGAACTTATCCTTGTTGGCTCCGGTGGTGGGTATGGTCTTCACGTTCACCATGGCTATTTCATCGGGGTCGGTGAGGTCGAAGTAGTCGAGAGTGAGGAATGTGGTGCCGTATTTGTTTTCGTCCTTGGTGAACTTATAGATACGGTATACAGGCACATCGGCATACTGGCCCTCGCGCTTTGAGAGATCCTTCATGGCCTGCTTTGTCTTGTTGACCTCGCGGTCGAGGAGATTCATGCGCACGAGGTCGGTGCGTAGCAGGAATTCGTCGGAGAGCTCCCACATACGCTCCTGGAGCAGGGCATCGAGGAATTCGCTCTGACCGGCGGGAATGGCCATGGAGCCGATACCTGCACGCTCGCGCACCTGCTTGAGGGCAGTGCGGGCAGCCTCGGTGGGGCCGTTGTGCAGGTAATTCTGTGTCTCGGCATACATCAGCAGTATATCGGCGTAGCGCACCATGGGGATGTTGACGTTGCGCTTTGCGGCGGCATTAGGCTCGATCTGCCATTGTATGCGGTATTTGCCCGAGCCAACGGATGAGAATGTTGTGCCGGCATTGGCGGCCTCGGCCTCGGTGGTGACACCGAGCGAGCGCACGGTGTAGTTGCAGCAGGTGACGTCGCGGCGTGTGTCGGCGGGGTCGAATGACAGATAGTAGGTGGGAAGCTTGCACTGCAGGGCACGGCGCGCGCCGTAGATGGCATACTGGCTGCCGCCGGGCTGCCCCACGTAGACACCAACTGTGGTGTTGCCGACATTGGGGCCGAGACGCGCGATGCTCCACATCATCTCGGGAGCCACCTCGCCGAAGTTGCGCTGGCAGAATTCATAGAATAGCTTCTGGAAGCCCGACATATTGTTGGTGGACTGTATGAGGTGATTCTCACCCTGGTTGATCACAGAGGCCAGGGCATCATCGGCAATCTGATAAATTTCGCGGATGCGAGCCGCATCGTCGCGGAGGGCCATGTGGAGTGACGAGGGGTCGTTGGTCTCAAGATTCCAGCGCAGCGACCAGCCTGCGGCGTGCAGACAGATACGGGCCAGCAGACCGGCGGCGCTGTTGCGGTTGATGCGCTCGGTGTAGCCGCACTCGCTATACCAGGGCAGGTCGTCGATGGTCGCCACCATCTCGTCAATGATGAAATCATAGATCTTGTCGCGGTCGTAGCGAGTGGGATAGAGCACGTCTTCCGACTCTATATCACGTATCTCAAGGGGGTCGGTGTTGAATGGCACATCGCCGAAGAGACGTATGAGATTGAAATACACGAAGGAGCGGAGAAATACGGTCTCGGCGATGAGGGCCTTGATCTTGGGAGTCTGCTCCATCTGGCGCATGCGGTATAGGGCGAGGTTGCAGGCCTCGATGCGCTTGTAGCCCTCGCCGTAGGTAGAGCCGAATACGTAGGGGACAGTGGGGTCGTAACTGTAATTCGAGAGGTAGTGCTTGTTACCCTCAAATTGGTCTTCGGCGGCTATCGTGGTCATCTCGCCGGTGTTGGCCTGGCGATAGAATTCTTCGTGTACGAGGCCATTGTAGATACCCTGCACGAACAGGTCGGCATTGTTTTCATCGCGGAAGGCGAAGTCGGTGTCATCCTTTGTGTATGACGGGAGTTCGAGAGTATCCTCGCATGAGGTGAGCATCGTGGCACCGCCACACGCAACCACCAGAGCCGCTACGATCGAACGCACATTTTTGAAATTATATAGTTTCATTTGAGTGAAAATCATTAAGAATGGTTAGCGTCAGAACGACAGATTAAGACCTACTACATAGCTGCGTGAAGCGGGGTAGGCACGCGAGTCGAAGCCCGGGGTACATATTACGTCGCTGTTGGACGAAGACACGTTGGGGTCGTAACCCGAGTAATTTGTAAATGTATATAGGTTATTGGCCGTGAAATAGACGCGGCATTTGCTGAGATGAGCCTTCTGCATCAGTTTTGACGGGAGGGTGTATCCTACTGTCAGTTGTGAGATACGCAGGTATGAGCCGTCTTCCACGAAGTATGACGACGGATAGATGATGTTGCCTGAGTTGCCCTCGGTGAGCGACCACAGGCGAGAGCTTTCGTCGGGGTTGAGCTCCTTGAGGCGTTCGAGGGTGGTAGCCTGCTGGCCTGTGACGGGGTCGATGAGACGATAGAAGTTGGTACCGAAATCATTGAGGGTGTTCTGGAAGGGTCCGTAGGGGCTGAGTGCCTGTGCCGTGGCGTTGTAGATGTCGTTGCCCAGCGAGAAATTCATGAAGAGGTTGAGATCAAAGCCCTTGAATGTAAACTGGTTGCCGAAGCCACCGATACACAGCGGGGTGCCGTTACCGATCTTCACGAGCTCCTTGGTGAATTCAGGATTGTCGGGATCGTTGTTGTCGGCGGCGAATTTCATGTCGCCGGGCATCGCTGTGCCTCCGAAGGGCTTCACGACACCGTCTTTGAGAGTGAATGTGCCGTCACCGTTGTCGATGAAGTCATCGGTGGTGTAGACACCGATGTATTTATAGCCGTACATGTCGCCGAGGCGCTGGTTGATGGCGGCGTAGTAGGTGACCTGGCCCTCAAGCGAGCTACCGGCGGTGAACTGCTTGTATTCGAGATCGTTGTTGAGGGCGATTACCTTAGAGCGGTTGAACGACAGATTCAGCGATGTAGACCACTGGAAGTCGCGTGTGGAGATGTTGACGGTGTTGAGCGAGATTTCCCAGCCACGGTTGCGCATTTTGCCCACATTCTGCATCTGCTTGCTGTAGCCTGTGGTGGAGGGTATCACCGATGACATGAGCATGTCGGAGATCTGGTTGTTGTACCAGTCTACGCCGAGATTGATGCGGCCGTTGAATACGCCCAGGTCGAGACCGACGTTGGTGGCGTGGAGTGTCTCCCATTTGAGCTTGGGATTGCCGAGCTCGGTCGAGAGGCCGAATGACGGATTCTGCTCGTTGTTGTCCATCGGGTAGCTGCCGAGAGTTACGGCTGTGGTGTAGAGGTTGTCGTCGATGCCGTTGTTACCGGTCACACCGTAGCCTACGCGCAGCTTGAGGTTGTTGATGGCGTTGCCGAGCTTGCTCTCCTGGAAGAAATTTTCCTGGGAGATGCGCCATGCACCTGACACAGAGGGGAAGTAGCCCCATTTGTTGCCTTTGGCGAACTTTGAGCTGCCGTCGGCACGCATGGTGGCGGTGAGGATGTATCGGCCGTCGTAGGTGTATGATGCACGTCCGAAGAATGACAGCATGTTGCTGTGTGAGTGGCTTGTGGATTTAGAGGATACCTCGGTGGTGTTGATGTAGTCGAGACCGTGGTTGGGGTTTGGAAATTTCTTGAGGCTCAGCGACAGGCCTTCGCTCTCGCTGTATGAGTATTCCTGACCTAACATCACCGAGAGGTCGTGCTTCTCGTTGAATGTGTTGAGATATGTTAGGGTGTTGGCGATATTGTAGCTGTATCCCTCGCTGGTGCCGATAGAGCCCGACATACCTGTGTTGACGGGGTCGAGGAGGTAGCCTGTGCCGTTGGGGCCTGCGAATGATGTGGATTTGCCCCATTTGGTGACGTAGTTGCCGGAGGTACGCCATGTGAAATTCTTGAGGAAGTCAATGGTGATTCCGGCGTTGAGCTCAAGGCGGCGCGCGCGGTTGGTGCTGGTCGCTGCCTCGTTCTGCACGAGCTGGTTGGTGGCCGAGTAGAGCGATGTCATGGATCTGAACTGACCGAGTGTCTGTGTGTGCAGCAATTCATCGCGGGTGAACATCGTACCGCCGTTGATGGGGTATTTCACCAGATCGTCGAGACCGTCGAACTTACCGCCACCGTGTGTCGACGCACCGTAGAAGAATGACGAGAAGTCGAGCTTTACGCCTTTGTAGAGCTCGGAGTTGATCTTGGCACGCACCGAGTTGCGGGTGTAGTCGTGGTTGGCGAGCAGACCGTCGTTGTCGATGAAGTTGTATGACACGAGGTATTTGGTCTTGTCGTTGCCACCTGATATGGCGAGGCTGTGATTCTGTGTCACTGCCGATCCGCCGAAGCCCTCTTCCTGCATGTCGAGAGCGTATGAGTTGCCGTAGAGGTCGTTCATGCGCTGGTATACACCGGTGTAGAAGGTGGGGTCGTTGGCGTAGTCGTAGTTGTTGTCGTATATCTGTGTGAACAGACCGTAGTTGTTGCGCAGGGCAATGAGCTCGTACTGATACTGTGTGTATGCCAGTGCGTTGTCCATCACGTCGAGCTTCTGGGGCAGTTTGTCAAACGACACGAATCCGTTGTAGTCTACCTTAGTCTTGCCGGCTGCGGCCGATTTGGTGGTGATCACGACAATACCGTTGGATCCGCGCGCACCGTAGATGGCTGTGGATGAGGCATCCTTCAGCACGTCGATAGTCTCGATGTCGTTGATGTCGATGTTGCTGAGGGCGTTGTCCATAGGGAATCCGTCTACTATGTACAGAGGGGTGGTTGACTGAGTCAGCGATGTGCCGCCACGGATAGTGACGTTGACACCTGCGCCGGGCGCGCCGCTCTGCTGCACGATATTGATACCGGCGGCCTTGCCCTGCAGGGCCTGTGCGGCTGATGTCACGGGCACCTTGGCGAGCTCGGTGCCGGATACTGATGATACGGCGCCGGTAAGGTCTTTTTCTTTACGGTGCCGTAACCGATGGCCACGACCTCATCGAGCATCTGGGTATTGGGTTTGAGCTGAATCTCGATGTTGGTACGGCCGTTGACCTCGACCTTTACCACGTCGTAGCCCACGTAGCTTACCTCAAGGGTGGCTTTTGCCGGCACTTTGATGTTGAAGTTGCCCTCGATGTCTGTGAGGACAGCGTTTTTCTGTGCTCCCACCTGCATGACCTTTGCTCCTATCAGTGGGTCGCCCAATTCATCGAGCACCGTACCGGATACGGCGATATTCTGGGCGAGAGCAGAAAGAGAGATTGTCATCATCACAAGCAGGGCCGTGAGATAACGGATTTCCTTACATACTTTCATAAGTATCAATTAGTTTTATTTAAGATTATAGATTTTCAGTACTATAACGTTTTTCATGGATCCGCACGGATACGGGCATAGTCGGTATATTGCGTGCAAAATTAAGTAAAAAAAATTATTTATCGTATTTTTTTATTTTACTTAACATAAGTTAAGTATTCAGCAAAGATAACGAAATATGCAACCGCTCCGAGGTGGTGAGGGTGGGGGCGGTCGTGATCTCGGGGCTGTTGTGACCTCGGGGTGAGGGGGATGTTGGGGGGATATGAAAAAAGAGGCCGCGGGGGCGGCCTCTTTTGGGGTGGGGATGGATATCAGCGGATTATGAGCTTGGCTCCGTTGCGGATGTATATGCCCGGGGCGGGATTGGTGACGCGACGTCCCAGCAGGTCGTAGATGGTGTCGTCGCTGTCGCGGTCGGCTGTGATGCCTGAGATTCCGGCCTGTCCGGCGGGATATGCGATGTGGATGTCGCGCTCAAGCGAGATGCCGTCTTCGGCGGCCTTTACCTTTAGGGTGGAGAGCTTTGACGCCGAGGCGGTGGGTGTGAGCGTGAGTGTGCCTCCGCTGATCGAGGCTGTCATGCCCTCAGGGCATCCGGTCACCTCGTAAGCGGGGTTGGCGTATCCGGCGAAGAGCTGGGCCAGGGGCAGAGTGAAAGAGCTTTCGATAGTGAAATTGGGTGTGGAAATCCAGTGGAGGTATTCCTCAAGATCGGTGTAGAAGTCGTTGTCGCGGTCGGCGTTGTTGTTGGGTGTGAGCGGGTCTGTGCCGGTCAGGGCCTCGAACCAGTCGGGTATGCCGTCGAGATCGGTGTCGTAGCCCGGCTCACGTGATGCCTCCTCGATGTCGAGAGACGCGTATCCGCCGGCATCGCTCTCGCAGTCGGGCAGACCCTTCTTGCCTGTGTAACGGCCAGTGGTGGATGTGGTGCCGGTGAGGGTCTCGTTGATCACCCTTGAGTCGTGATTGAGGATGAAAGGCATGTTGCAGCCCACATCGGACAGCACATTCTTGAAAGCCGCCTCGGCGGTCTCCACCGTGGCATTGCTCTCGAAGAAAGGCACCTTGTTCCAGGGCTCCCAGTCGAGCACCTGGCCGTTGTATAGCTCGTATCGGTAGGTCACATCCTCCTTGTCGGCTGTCTTGGTGCCGTTGAGCTCCTCGCGGATATTGCCGTCGACCCATCCGCTCTGTGTGCCGTTGCCCACGCCTTCGAATTGCAGGCGCAGCAGCATATTCTGCGATGTGGCCGGTCCCTTCTTATAATAATTATTGTGGAAATTGAGCTCGTGTGTGCCACCGTCGCAGGCGCGGCTGCCCCAGTTGTATACCACATTATTGAATATATCATGATGGCCGTCATAATATCCTGCTCCGTCGAGGCCACCGGAGAGACTCCAGTTGCGGCCTTCGCAATGCGCCAGCAGATTGTGGTGGTAGCTGCCTACCTGGCTGCCCATCTCGCCACCGCCGATTGTGGCGGCGTAGCCGTGATTGACGTGCTTGCCCTGCTGCTCGTACTGTGTGGCGTGGCCGGCGTGGTTGAGCGCCTCGCTGATCATGGTGCGCTGCAGCGTCATGGTCTTGGCTCCGCGTGAAGAGAAGCCTTCGTCGATGGTCCAGGCTATGGAGCAGTGGTCCATTATCGAGTGGTCGTTGCCGGTCATGCCCATACCGTCGGATGTGTTGGGATTGCCGCCCATAGATGTGTTCCAGTCGTCGGCACCGCCCAGATACAGACGCATGAAGCGTGTTATGCCGTCGCTCTGCATTCCGAATGCCTTACCGCGCATCAGGATACCCTTGCCGGGAGCTGTCTGTCCGGCTATCGTGACATACTTGTCGGATACCACCAGTCTCTCCTTGAGAGTGATGATACCGGCGACATCAAACACGATGGTGCGTGGGCCGCTCACGCGCTCTATGCCATGACGGAGCGTGCCGGGGATATCGGCGTCATCTTCGAGAGAAGTCACGTGGTAAACCTGTCCGATACGTCCGCCGATGGCCCATCTGCCGTAGCCTTCGGCTCCGGGAAATGCCAGACGGCGTGTGCGGAAGTTCATCGGACGGCCTTTGTAGACGTTACCGTCGGCATCGACCTCATCGATACGCCACCAGTAGTCATTGAGGGGAGAGAGGCCGTTGACCGAGTATGTTGTCGCTGAGCCTTCGTAATTGTATGTGCGTGCATCGGCTACGGAGGTGGAGTCGGTGCCGAACACGAGTTTGTGTGACACGGCAATGTCGGCGCCTTTCCATGCGAAATCAAGCGAGCCGTTGTCGGCATCTACATGGAAATCGTGGTTGGCCGGATATTCGTCGAGGATACCGTAGGGGTTGGTGTCAAATTCCAGACCGCAGAGCATCACGCTGGTGGTGGAGTATGAGATTCCGGCCTCAGGGCGGGTTATGTATTTTATTACCACGGGCTTTCCTTCCTCGGCTGTAAATTCGACATACGATGAGCCCACTTCTGATTTCTTGAGGTCGTCTTTGTTGGTCGAGTACAGGGCACCGGTGACTTTCACCTCGCCGTCGACCTCCACATCTACGGGAGGCAGAATCTGGCCCTTGTCGGTGTTGTGATGATAGGCTATGAGAGAGTGTGCGCCGGGAGTCAGACCCTCGATGGTGAGGGTGAGTGCGGTGCTGCCCTCGGTGGCTTTCACCATGTTGTTGTTTTCGTCGAGGATGATGGCGAGCACTCCGTCGCCGAAGAGCTTGAGGCCGGCCTGCACCGAGGTCTTGTTCCAGTTGGAGCCTACGGCATTGGCTGCGAGTTCACCTGAGACGGTGATCTTCATGCCGTTGTCAAATTCCTTGGTCTCGCTTGTGACTCGGCCTACGGGCCATGCGATATAGTTCGGCTCTGTCACCTCGGCCGTGTTTCGGCCGGGAAAGTCGAAGTCGATATTCTGTGCGCCGGCCGACAGTGCCGAGCACAGAACGATGCTGAGTGTCAGTTTTTTCATTTTTTGATAATGATTGGTAAAAGGTTAGAATAGAATCAGGGGCGTGTCTGTCCGTTGCCGGTGATGAGCCACTTGTAGGTCATGAGTTCGGCAAGAGCCATCGGGCCCCTGGCGTGCAGTTTCTGAGTGGAGATGCCTATTTCGGCCCCGAGGCCAAACTGTGCGCCGTCGGTAAACGAGGTGGGGGCGTTGACGTAGACACACGCCGCGTCTACATCGCGCTGGAATACGGCGGCGGCCGCAGGGTCGGATGTGACGATGCTCTCGCTGTGTCCCGAGCCGTATGCGGCTATATGGGCCAGGGCCTCGCTGAGTGAGTCTACTGTCTTGATGGCCATCTTGTAATCGAGAAATTCAGTGCCGAAGTCGGTATCGGTGGCGTGATGGAGCAGCTCGGCCGGGTATTTCCCGACAAGTGCGTCGTATGCGCGGTCATCGGCCATGATCTTGACATCTTTGCCGGCGAAGGGAGCGACAATCCCGGCCAGATCGCCCAGGAGAGCGGAGTGGATGATGGCGCAGTCGAGGGTATTGCATACGCTCACGCGGCGTGTCTTGGCATTGAAGATGAGGTCGGAGGCCATGCGTGTGTCGGCGCTGCCGTCCACGTAGCTGTGGCATACTCCGGCGCCTGTCTCGATCACGGGCACACGTGATTTCTCGCGCACGCTGTTGATGAGCGATGAGCTGCCGCGCGGTATTATCAGGTCTACTATGCCGCGTGCGCCGAGCAACTCGTCTGTGGCTTCGCGGGTGGGGGGCAGCAGAGTGGCTACGGCGGGGTCAATGCCGTGGCTCTCCAGCACGCTGTGTATCACGCTGATTATGGCTTCGTTGGAGTCGGCGGCATCGTGTCCGCCTTTGAGCACGCATGCGTTGCCCGAGCGGAAGCAGAGGCCGAAAACGTCGGGGGTGACGTTGGGGCGGGCTTCGTAGATGACACCGATGAGTCCGAATGGCACGGCTACTTTGGTGATGACAAGTCCGTTGGGCCTTACGGTGCGCTCCAGCTCGCGCCGGGGCGAGGGCAGGGCTGCGACGGCCCGCATGTCACCGGCTATGCCGGCTATGCGGTCGGGGGTGAGCATCAGCCGGTCGTATTTGGGATCGGTCTTGTCAAGGCGTGCGAGGTCGCGCGCGTTGGCCCGGAGTATCTCGTCTGTGGCGGCCTCGATGGCTGCGGCTGTGTCGGTGAGCACGGATTGTATCTCGGTGTCTGTGAGGGCGAGGAGGGTGGCCGAGGCGTCCCGTGCTTTTTTTAGTATTTCTGTTATTGTCATGGGTCTCTTTTTTGAGATCGCGCCGCACAACGGCGCGACACGGTTAATGCCTACCTTTCGGGGGGCTCATTCTTTGGGAGGGAGAGGGGGCTTTTGGGGGTATCAGTTGATGTAGAGGTAATCGTAGTGGATGATGGGGCGCATGTTGTGGCGGCCCATGGCTTCGCGGGCTTCGGCGGCGCTGTAGGTCGAGCGGCCTACGCCGAGGTGCTGTCCGTCGGGGGCGAGCACTCTCACCAGGTCGTCTTTCTCGAAGTCGCCGCTCACCCGGGTTACACCGACAGGCAGCACGGATGCGACACGGCCGTCTGTCACGGCTTTCACGGCATTCTCATCGAGTGTGATGCTGCCCTTAGCGAAGCCTTCGCTGTGGGCGATCCAGCGTTTCATCGTGGATGATGGCATCGGGTTGGCCACGAATGTGGTGGATACGGTGTCGTCGGGGTTGAGCACGATACCGGGCAGGATATCGGCTGTCTTGCCGTTGGCGATAATGACATCTATGCCTTCGTCGGCCACCTTGCGGGCGATATTGTATTTGGTGGTCATGCCACCGCGTCCGAATCCTGAGCGGCTGGTCTGTATATAGCGGCTGAAGTCATCGCCGGGCAGTATGCGGCTTATTACCCTGGAGCCGGGTAGCGAGGGGTCTCCGTCGTATATGCCGTCGATGTTGCTGAGTATTATGAGCGCGTCGCAGTCCATCATGGCGGCCACGAGGCCGGAGAGTTCGTCATTGTCGGTGAACATCAGCTCGGTGACGCTGATTGTGTCGTTTTCGTTGACTACCGGTATGACACCGTGGGCGAGCATCACCATCATGCAGTTGCGCTGTGTGAGATAGTGGGTGCGCGTGGCGAAGCTCTCCTTCATGGTGAGTACCTGTCCGATGACCAGACCGTGGGTGGAGAACAGGTCGGAATAGCGGTTGATGAGCCGGGCCTGGCCAACAGCTGAGAATAGCTGTCGCGCGCTCACGTCGTCGAGGCGGCGTGTGTCGGTGGAGCGGAGCTCGCTGCGTCCGCATGCCACTGCTCCCGAGGATATTACTATCACCTCTATGCCGTGGCGGCGCAGTCCGGCGATCTGGTCTACGAGCGCCGACATGCGTGTGACATCGAGGGTGCCGTCGGGGCGTGTGAGCACGTTGCTGCCGATCTTTACTGTAATACGTGAATATCTGCTCATTTCTTCAATGGCTCAAGTATGCCCTGTATCACTGCCGATGTGAATCCGGCGTGATCGAGCTGGTTTATACCTTTGATGGTCATGCCACCGGGGGTGGTGACCTTGTCGATCTCCTGCTGGGGAGATGACTGTGATGCCTCGAGCATGGCCACGGCGCCGTCCACTGTGGCGTTGACGTATGACAGGGCGTCGGCGGGACGGAATCCGAGCTGCACCCCGGCCTGCACGCAGGCCTGTATGAATTTGTAGACGTAGGCAATGCCGCAGCTGCACAGGGCGGTGGCGGCATCCATCAGGCGCTCTTCGATCACGGCCACGCGGCCAAGTGCGCTGAATATGCCGGACACGGTGTCGACGAGGGGCTGCGGAGCGCGTCGGGCTGCTATGAAGGTCATGCTGCGGCCTATCGCTGCGGCCGTATCGGGTATCACCTGGAATACGGGCTGCTCCGGTGCGGGTGAGAGCATAGTGTCGAGTTTGTCGAGGCTGATGCCTCCGGCCACTGAGATCACGGTCTTACCGGATAGGTCGCCCAGATTGCTGATGACACCGGCCATGAGCCATGGCTTGACTGCGAGCACCACGATGTCGGCGCCGGCGGCCGCAAAGGCGTTGTCCGTTGTTGTCCGGATAGCCGGATACTCGGTCTGGAGGGCCTCCAGTTTGGGAGTGGACGGATTGGAGACGGTGAGCTCGGCACCCGGGCATTTGGCGGCAATGCCCCGGGCGATGGCGCCTCCCATGTTTCCGGCTCCTATGATGGCGATTTTCATTATGGTCATTTACGTTTTTTTATGATGTCGGCCACACGCATCACGGTCTTGGGGCCGATGATGGCGATTAGCTTGTTCTTTAATTGGTGTATCCTGAATGACAGTGTGTTGTGGTCCATCCACGAGCATGAATAGTGGTGGATGGCCACGGTGTCGGGCTCGATGGTGATGATTCCGGTGGTGGAATCCATGGGGCATAGCACGCTGTGTGGATATATCGTGAATCCGGCCACTCTCTGCCGGCGGTCTTCGTTTCTTAGGCCACGGTCGCGCAGCAGAGCGGTGGTGTGTGTCACTACTGTGCCGGCGGCGATGTCGAAGTGGGGCAGGCGGTCGTAGTAATCGGTGATTTCGCGCATGAGAGCGTTGTCTTTGGCGGCGCATATCCCCAGGCCGGGCGCCACGCCTATTGTGGCATCCGTGCCCCCGCGTCCGTTGGTGGCCAGCGATTGCTCTATGCCCATGAAGTTGCCGTCCTCGACCAGATGGCAGAGGGGGCGTATCAGCTCCACATCGGTGTCGAAATACAGGCCGCCGTGGTGGTGCAGGATCCAGAATCGGGCGTAGTCGCTGACAAAGGCGTATTTCTTCTGGGCGTATGCCTCGGCCACGTAGGGGCAGATGTTGATGTCGAAGTTGTCTTCGTTCCACTCCTTGATCTCGTAGTCGGGCATGTGGCGCTGCCACGAGCTGATGCACTTGCGCGCGCTGCGTGGCAGAGGGTTGCGACCGAACCAGCAGTAGTGAATGACCTTTGGTATCATAGGCGCTGCAGCACGGTGTCTACCAGGTCGGCCATGCCTTTTTTATAGTTGGGGTTGGCCTTGTTGTTGTATCTGTTTGCGATGATGCTGCACACGGTCATGCACTTGTGGCCCATCAGACGGCCCAGGCCCTGGAGGGGAGCGCTCTCCATCTCGTAGTTGGTGATACGTCGGCCGTTGTGCTCGAATTCCTCGATACGTCGGTTGAGGTCTGGATTGGCGAGGTCAAGACGCACCTTGCGACCCTGCGGGCCGTAGAATCCGACTGCCGATATGGTGTTGCCCCTCACCATGTCGTCTTTGCCGATGCGCTCCACGAGCTCGTGGTCGGCATCCACCACGTATGGCTTGGCCCAGAGCGGATTCCAGTCGGTGTGGTGGCACA
>CAZBWZ010000004.1:0-53219 GCA_964495725.1 uncultured Bacteroides sp. | reverse complement strand
CATCACCATGGGATAATCTCAAATTTGATGTAGCAGGTGTGCAGGAGGTAGCCCGTAAGCTCTTCTCCACACTCTATAATACATACTCATTCTTCGCATTGTATGCCAATGTCGACGGCTTCAACGCAAGCGAGCCTCAGGTACCAGTAGATGAGCGTCCCGAGATTGACCGCTGGATCCTGTCACTGCTCAATTCGCTCGTGAAGGAGGTGGAGAGCGCCTTTGATGATTACGAGCCCACCAAGGCCGCCCGTGCTATCAACGAGTTTGTCAGCGACAATCTCTCCAACTGGTTTGTGCGTCTTAACCGTAAGAGATTCTGGGGTGGCGGACTATCCGCCGACAAGCTCGCAGCTTATCAGACCCTCTATACATGTCTGGAGACACTTGCATTGCTGATGGCTCCCATCTCGCCATTCTATTCCGACCTGCTCTACCGCGATCTTCAGGCAGTCAGGAATGATAATCCTGCATCGGTGCATCTTGCTGATTTCCCTGTGGCTGACGAGAAATGTATCGACAAGAATCTCGAGGACCGTATGAAAGCGGCTCAGACATTATGCTCGCTTGTGCTGTCGCTGCGCCGTAAAGCCAATATCAAGGTGCGTCAGCCTCTCAATAAGATCATGATACCTGTAATTGACAATCATCAGCGCGAAATCATGGAGTCGATCCGCGGACTCGTGCTCAATGAAGTCAACGTAAAGGATATGCAGCTCGTGTCGGGAGAAGAAGGAGTACTTGTCAAGAAGGTTAAACCCGACTTCAAGAAGCTCGGTCCGAAATACGGCAAGCAGATGAAGGCTGTGGCGAAAGCGATATCAGAGATGAGCCAGCAGCAGATCGGTACCCTCGAACGTGAAGGCCGTATAACCCTCCAGCTCGATACACCGGTGGAGGTGGATGCAGCCGATGTCACCATCATATCGGAAGATATACCCGGATGGCTTGTAGCCAACGAGGGCAATATCACTGTGGCTCTTGACATCACCATCGACGACGAACTCAAGGCTGAGGGTATCGCACGCGAGATCGTGAACCGTCTGCAGAACATCCGCAAAAATCGAGATTATGTAATCACTGACCGTATCAATCTTGTATTCAGCCACAATGATGATACAGATGCCGCTATAAGCAAATATGCCGACTATATCGCAAAGCAAGTACTTGCCAACGATATCAAGATAGAAGATACCGATGCCGAATCTGCTGATACAGAGGTGTTGGATCTTGACGGTATCACCCTCATAGTGAAAATGTCTCGCAACTGATATAAAATGAATGTCGCGCCCAACCATACGCGGCATTCATTTGTTTTTTTACAGGTATCCACCCTTGAATCATAATAAATCAGACTATAATTCATGAGCGAGAAGACGAGATATAGCGACGAAGAGTTGCAGGAATTCAAACAGATCATACTGGCCAAACTTGAAAAGGCCACTAACGAGTACGAACAATTGCGCCAGCAGGTGATCGGCTCAGGTGATAACGGTGTGAGCGACACATCGCATACTTTCAAGGCTCTTGAAGAGGGTGCTGACACACTTGAAAAAGAACATGCAGCCAGGATGGCCGAGCGTCAACGCCAGTTTATCAAGCATCTTCAGGCAGCCCTTGTGAGAATAGAAAATAAAACCTACGGTATCTGCCGCGCTACAGGTAAGCTCATCCCCAAGGAGAGGCTGAGGGCTGTGCCGCACGCCACTCTTGGAATTGATGCCAAACAAAATAAGTAATAAGAAATGAAAACGAGCCGGTTCGCCTGGTCGATCATCATCATATTTGTCATAGTAATTATAGATCAGCTTACGAAGATCTGGATCAAAACCCATTTCTTCTGGGGCGAAAGTCTTGAGATATTACCCTTTTTTGAGCTCAGGTTCGTGCAGAATCCCGGTATGGCTTTCGGCTGGGAGCTCGGCAGCAAGTTGTTTCTGACCTTCTTCAGGATGCTCGCTGTCGGGGCGCTCCTTTGGTATCTCTTCAAACTCAGAACCACCAAGCTCATACCTATGGGCTATGTCGTGTGCATAGCCCTGATCACCGCCGGGGCTGCCGGCAATATATTCGACTGCCTGTTTTATGGTGAGATATTCAGTAATCCGTATCCTCCTCAGGTAGCTACCTTTGTGCCGTGGGGAGAGGGTTATGCACCGATCTTCGAGGGTATGGTAGTGGATATGCTTTATTTCCCGCTGTTCTCATTTGTATGGCCTGATTGGATGCCTTTTGTAGGAGGTACTGAATTTTCATTCTTCGACCCGGTATTCAATATCGCCGATGCTTCTATTTCTGTGGGTATGGCGCTTGTCATATTCTTTTATAACAAGTATATATTGATGACGAATGACGCACAGATAGAAGAAAAGGAGGGTAAGGAAAAATTTGATAACGAAAATAATAAAGCCTGAGATGAAAAAACTGCCGTTTCTGCTGCTTGCCCTCGGGCTAATGACAATATCGTGTAGGCGTACGCCATCAGGAGTGATATCACCTGATGACATGAGTGCGCTCCTTGCTGATATGCATGTTGCCGAAAGTGTGGTTGACCTTAATAACAGCGAATACAGCAGTGACTCCATGAAGCGTGTGCTCAAGGAGTCGGTGCTTGAGCATCATGGTGTGACGCAGGCTGAGTTTGATACCTCACTTGTGTGGTATGGCCATCATCTAGATATGTATATCAAGGTATATGATGATGTCATAGCCCGGCTGGAGGCCCGCAACAGCGAACTCGGCACCGCCATAATGCAGTCGGCCATCACAATGGCCGGAGATTCAGTGGATGTATGGCCAGGGCTAAGATACGCCATATTCGATAACCGGTCATTGTCGCGATATGTGACCTTTGATATAGAGCGTGATGAAAACTGGGAGAAAGGTGACGTGTACACCTGGCGCATGAAACTACTGGACAAAGACAATCTGAATATCAACTGGACAGTCCTGGCGGAGTATGATGACAATCAAATCGAGACACTCACCGCCTCATCAGGTAATTCAGACTGGAACGAAGTGATATTCGCCGCCGACAGCTCAAAGATACCCGTAAGGATAAAAGGATATGCAGAGGTGAGACCCGCTCGCGCATATAGCCAGCATCAGAAAGACAGGTTAAGCCGACTGGGTAATAATCTTACTGTCAATATTGACAGTCTCTCGCTCATACGCAAGAGATATAACGATGACTCTTACCGCTATCATTCGCGTGTGAGAGTACACAGTAAAATCTAATGCAGCGACATCTGGCCCATATTATCAACTTCGAGGGTCACAGATTCAGGATGAGTGTGGCCGAAATGAGCGATGACTGCAAGTCATGCAGGATCATGCCATATATTATAGAGATTCATTCCACCATATTTCACAACGGTGAGATATGGATAAGAAGAAACCGCTACGGTCAATATGAAGTTGTGAAGTGCAAAGAAGGCTAAAAAACTGTATTTTGAGGAAAAATTTCAAATAATCATTAAAAACGGGAGCTGATGTTTGGATAAGAAAAATATTGTCAGTAACTTTGCACCGCTTTTAAATAAATATATTATTCATTAAAAACTCTAAAGAATGCACTTAAGTTCTGAAGACAAAGTGAAGATCTTCGAGAAGTACGGACAGGGCAAGACTGACACTGGCTCACCTGAAGCGCAGATTGCATTATTCTCAATCCGTATCGCTCATTTGACTGAGCACCTCAAGTCAAATCGTAAAGATCATACAACTGCACGCGCTCTTAAAATGTTGGTAGGTAAACGTCGTCGTCTGCTCGATTACCTGATTCGCAAAGACATCAACCGTTATCGTGCCATCATCGCGCAAAAAGAGCTTGGTATCCGTAAGTAATACCGAATTTTACGCTACAACCTCACAAAGCCATTCTGAAGCTCTCAGAATGGCTTTTTTTGATTATACTCATGAATGGATATTCGATTGCGCTGCAAATGTGCGAATCTAAAAAATGAATGGTTATTGCTTTTGTTAAGACAATAAAAATTAGTAAATTTGCACTCTCAAAGTGAGAAATACTGTATCATTTCCGCCATTAACATAATTGAGATATGGGATTTTTTGGAAAATTATTCTCAAGAGAGAAAAAGGATACCCTTGACAAGGGGTTGGAAAAGACCAAATCAGGCTTTTTTGACAAGATAAAGCACGCAATTGCCGGAAGGAAAACCATCGATGATGATTTTCTTGACGAGCTCGAAGATATATTGATTACCTCGGATGTAGGCACAGACACCACCATAAAGATTATCGACCGTATCCGCGACCGCGTGGCCCGGGATAAGTACGTAGGCACAGACGAACTCAACAATCTCTTGTATGAAGAGATAACAGACATGTTGGTGGGTGATGACAAAGACTCCACCGGTGATTTTGAGCTTGCTCCCGGACAAAGACGCCCGTATGTGATTATGGTCGTAGGTGTTAACGGAGCCGGTAAGACAACAACAATAGGCAAGATGGCCTATCAGTATAAGCTCGCCGGAAACAAAGTGATACTCGGGGCTGCCGATACCTTCAGGGCTGCAGCCATCGAGCAGCTAGAGGAGTGGGGGCGCAGGGCTGATGTGCCGGTAATCAAGCGTCAGCAGGGCTCGGCATCATCAGCTGTGGCCTTCGATACTCTTCGCGTAGCCGTAGAGGGCGGATATGATGTCGCCATCATTGATACTGCCGGGCGCCTGCACAACAAGAAGGGCCTGATGGACGAGCTTGCCAAGATCAAGAATTCAATGACCAGAATTGTCGAGGGTGCGCCAGACGAGGTACTGCTTGTGCTTGACGGTTCGACCGGACAGAATGCCTTTGAGCAGGCACGCCAGTTCTCAGCGGCTACCCAGGTTTCACATCTTGCTATAACAAAGCTTGACGGCACCGCAAAAGGCGGTGTGGTAATCGGCATAAGCGACAGCATGCAGATACCCGTAAAATACATCGGGCTTGGAGAGAAGATCGATCAGCTCCAGGTGTTTAACAAACGTGAATTCGTGGAGTCAATATTCGGCAATCGTTGACAAATGGGAAAAGAAAATACCGTTGACATCGTGACCATGGGATGCTCTAAGAATCTCGTTGATTCCGAGCGCCTCATCGGCAAATTTGAGAAGGCGGGGTTAGTGGCACACCATAATCCGGAAAAGCTTTCCGGAAGCACGGTGGTGATAAATACTTGCGGATTTATTGGCGATGCCAAACAGGAATCCATCGATATGATACTCCAGTGTTGCCGGGCCAAGGAGCGCGGTGAGGTAGAGCGCGTGGTGGTGATGGGATGCCTGTCCGAGAGATACCGCAAGGATCTGCCGGCCGAGATACCGGAGGTGGATTCGTGGTATGGAAAATATGACTGGGACGGCCTTGTCGAGAAACTTGGCGGAAAGCCCGGTGCGGAGACATCGGGATATGACCGTAAGCAGACCACACCAGGCCATTACGCCTACATCAAGATAGCCGAGGGCTGTAACAGGTTCTGTGCTTTCTGTGCCATTCCCCTTATAACGGGGAGGTATAAATCGCGTCCTATAGAAGAAATATGCGAGGAAGTGAGGATGCTCGTGGCTAATGGTGTGAAAGAATTCAATATAATAGCGCAGGATCTCACATATTATGGCGAGGATCTCTACGGGCGCAGGTGCATAGCTGATCTCGTGGATGCAATCGCCGGAATCGAGGGAGTAAGGTGGATCAGGTTGCATTATGCCTATCCTACAGAATTTCCATACGATCTGCTCGACTCGATGGCACGTCACGATAATGTATGCAAATATCTTGACATCGCACTGCAGCACGTCAGCGATAAGGTGTTGTCGAACATGCGCAGGCATATCACCGGGGCAGAGACAAGAGCATTGCTTGAACGCATCAGGGCTACCGTACCAGGCATACATATCCGCACCACGCTGATGGTCGGGTTCCCGGGTGAGGGCGAAGAAGAATTCGCACAGTTGCTTGAATTTGTCAGACAACAGAAATTCGAGCGGATGGGAGCATTTGCATACTGTGAGGAAGATGACACATATGCCGCCGATCATTACGAAGATTCGATACCACAGGAAGTAAAAGAAAGCCGACTGTCGCAACTTATGGCAGTGCAGGAAGATATATCACTTGCTGCCAACGAGAAGATGATCGGTGAGGAGTGCGATGTGATAATCGACTCTGAAAATGAAGACTATTATATCGGACGTACCCAGTATGATTCTCCTGAGGTAGATCTCGAAGTGCTCGTGGCCAAGCAACGTGATCTCAATCTCGGTGACATGATAAAAGTGAGAATAATAAAGGCATACCCGTTTGAGATAGAAGGAGTACCGGTATAACTTATCTTATTCACAAAATACGAAATAATGTCAGAAGAAACGAAAGATCACCTGAAGGCTGATTCTTACGCATCAGATGATATAAAGACATACACGGACATGCACGAACACACAACCGGGAGTATTCCGGCAACAGAGGGTGTCTCCTCAGGTTGGAAAAACACACCTGAATATGGTGCCGATGAGTTTATCTTTAACGAAATTGACATTGATGGGGATGATGCCGATGAAGCCTACTACGAGGATTGTGATACAGAGTATTCTGATGATACAGAGTATTCTCACGAAGCAGTGTGCTCTGATGATGGAGATTATCCGGATGATGAGAAACCAGACAAAGGGTATCCTTTTACCATCATATTAGTTGCTGTTGCTTTATTGGTATTCCTGTCGTTGATCCCATGGGGTGAAAAAACACAAAACTTCCTTAAGGATTACAATCTGATAGGTGATCTGCTGCCACAGCGTAATGACAGTATCCTGGAAAGCACGGAGATGCTGGATCCTGAGCTGCTCGCTCTTGACGAGGGAGCTGTCGAGCCGCAGCTCACTGACAGTGTACCCGTCGTGAGCGAAGAAAACACAGCACTCAGCGATAATCCGCCCCTCGGACCCGTAATCGAGCGTGATGTGCCTGATTGTGTGGTGAAAGAGAATGGTATGGTAGTACTGGAAGATTATACGGAGGGAGGCTCAGGGCTCAGAAATCTGAAGAACGCCTTGGTGCGCCGTGAAAACAGACCTGTGCATATCGCGATGATGGGTGATTCATATATTGAGGGAGACATAATAACCATGGAGCTCCGTGACCGGCTGCAGGAGAAGTACGGCGGACGCGGAGTGGGGTATGTGGCCGCTCATAGTGCGGTGCAGGGATTCCGCACCACAGTGCGCCACAAAGACAGCGGCTGGAAACATCATCCGATCAAAGAAGCTGCCGGCACGCATTATTTTACAATCGCCGGTGAATATTATACAGGACAAAAGGGTGCGACAATCACGCTCAACGGTGTAGAAAAAAACGACAGGCTCTCAGGCTGGAACTCTACCCGCCTGTTGTTCATCGCCCCTAATTCAGGAATAATCACCCTCGCTGCCGGTGGCACAACCCATACCTTTGATATCACCGGTGAATCCGGCGTGCAGTCAATACTACTGCCTGCCGAGACATCATCAGTCAAGATCTCGAGCGATATTGCAGATCTGAAGATGCTCGGTGTATGGCTGGAAGATACCAACGGTGTGGTCGTGGACAATATGTCGATACGCGGTGACTCAGGTATAGGACGGCGTACCACCAATGTCTCGCTCGCGCATCAAATGCGTGACTTTATCGACTATGACCTGATTATCGTGGAGTTTGGAATCAATGCCCTCTCATCAAAACAGACCAACTATACAAAATACAGCAACACGATGACAGACGTGTTGCGTCGTCTCAAGCAGTGCTATCCAGCCGCTGACATCATACTGATGGGTATCGGAGACCGTGGGCAGAAGATACAGGGCGTGCCACGCTCTTTCCCCACAGCACAATACATGGTGGACGCCCAGCGGCAGGCGGCCAAAAATGCCGGTGTAATGTTCTGGGACACACGTGAAGCGATGGGCGGAGAGGATGCGATCGTGCGATGGCGCGACGAGAAACTTGCCAACGGCGATTATATTCATCTCAACCATGCCGGAGGCAAGCGACTTGGCAACGCCCTTTATCAATCTATCGAAGCAGCGATTAATGGAAAATAGACTACGATATTATACTTTCCGGCGACTGATTATGTTAACATTACTGGGGCTGACGTTGCCTACGGTAATGGTCGCGTCTGTTGCCCTTCTCAGTAACCATGCAGATCCTGACGAAGATACGGATTTACGGACAGGACTGATAGACCTTGATGGTTTATCAAGCGATTATGCGCCTTTAGTAGCTATAGACATGTCACAATATCCTTTCCTGAATCTTAAGGATAATGAAATAAACCTTAACGGGGATGACTGGAGTGATCTGCGTGGCAGATTCGAGGCCATAGACGATACGATAGTGTCAATCGTGCATATCGGTGACTCGCATCTTCAGGCTGATTGCGCTACAGCCAGGACCCGCACGCTGCTGCAGAATCATTACGGATCTTCTGGGCGCGGTCTTGTCATTCCGTTTCGTCTGGCCGGCACTAACCAACCGCTCGACTATTCCATAACCACAGACAGCCGGATGGTGACAGCATCGATAATGCGTACTCCATATCCGACAACGATGGGATTCACTGGAATTTCACTGGAGCCTCGCTCACGTCGATTCGACATCACTGTCACTGCCAAGCCATGTTACGGAGCCACACAGGAATTCGACTGCATCAAGGTGTACGGAAGGGGAGCAATGCCCGATGTCATTGCCGCTAAATCCGCCGGAGGTGCGATAAAATTTGACCAGCACATATCCGGGGATACCCTGCGGATCAATCTGCATGACTATACCGACCATGTGACACTTGACTTTGAGTCAAAAGGAAAATGCAATATATTCGGATTCAAACTTGAAAACTCCATGATGGGTGTGGAGTATCATGTAATCGGTAATAACGGCGCCAGATACGATACATACAGCAAAGCGCTCAATATCGGTGCCTCACTGAGAGCTCTCAGTCCCAACCTCGTGATCATCAGTCTCGGGGCTAATGAGGCTTACGGACGCATCTCAGATGCCGCTTTCTACAGCAACATCGATGCCCTTGTCGAAGATATCCGATCAGGTAATCCTGATACGCATATAATGCTTGTGACACCGGGTCCCTGTCAGAAGAGGTATAATGGAGTTTACAGGGATAACACTGATATCTGGAGGCTGGGCAAAGTGATCAAGCAATACGGATCGGACAACAACGTCGCCGTCTACGATTGGTACCATGTGGCAGGCGGTACGGCCGGATCCGAGGCTATGCTCAGAGACGGACTTTTAAGTAAAGATCACATACATAACACCCTTGACGGTTATGTGCTGCAAGGCGAACTCTTTTATAATGCACTGATAAAAGCTATAGAAGACTAAAAATGAAGGATATCGAGTCATTGATAGATGGAGTGGATGTATCACTCCTGCGTGATGTGTTGCTTTTCGACAAGCAAAATCCTCTGTTGTTCAACACCGGATTGTTTCTGCTGCTGTTTGTCGGATTTCTGCTGATATATCAACTGATACGGCGATGGAAAAATGCCAAGATGATATTTGTGATACTGTTCTCAATGTATTTTTATTACAAATCCAGCGCACAGTATTGTTTCATACTGCTCGGTGTATGTGTCAGTGATTATGTGCTGGGACAGCTGATGGGAATGACACGTCGTAAATGGGCGCGCATTGCCATAATCTTTGTCAATGTCACGGTGAATGTGGGAATGTTGATATATTTCAAGTATTTCAACCTTATTTATGAGACCTTTGCCAACCTCACCAATACATCATTCGATCCTCTTGATATCATCTTGCCGGCAGGTATATCGTTCTTTACATTCCGGTCTATCAGCTATCTGGTGGATATATACAGGGGAGAGATCACGCCGGCGGATAATTTTCTGGAATATGTATTCTTCTTATCTTTCTTCCCTCCTTTGCTGGCGGGCCCTGTGGTAAGGGCCAAGGACATGTTGCCGCAGATCCGCGCCAATGAGCCTGCCACACGCATGATGGTGAGCGAAGGATTATTCCTGATAATGGCCGGACTGATTAAAAAAGTAATAGTTGCCGACTATATAAGAGAAAATTTTGTAGACCGTATATTCGAGAATCCGTCATTGTATACAGGATTCGAGAATCTGGCGGGATCATTCGGATACGTGTTACAGATTTATTGTGACTTCTCGGGATACAGCGACATGGCCATTGGTATAGCGCTCTTGCTCGGCTACCGATTTAAAGACAACTTCATGTCACCGTTTAAATCCCAGAGCCCCACTGAATTCTGGAAGAGATGGCATATATCATTGTCATCGTGGCTGATGGATTATGTATATATACCTCTCGGAGGCAACCGCAAGGGTAAATTCCGCCAATATGTTAATCTTATGTCGACAATGCTTATCGGCGGTATCTGGCATGGAGCGTCATGGATGTATCTGATATGGGGAGGATACAACGGAGCGTTGCTTGTGGGCCACAAAGCCATGAAGCGTCATTACTGTACACCGGACCGGATAAAAGGGACCAGAGTGGCCCGGGTATTCAACATCGCGCTGACATTTCTTCTCGTAACTCTCGGCTTCATTATATTCCGGGCCACATCGTTAGAAAATCTTACAGAGATATTCAGGTCAATAGCAACTAATTTTCATCCTGAGATCGCATGGCAATTTGCAAGCGGTTACACATGGGTTGTGGTGCTTATGATCGCAGGATTCGTGTTTCATTTTCTTCCCGACCGGTTTTACTCACGTATGCTCAGTACATATAACTGGATGCCCCTCGCGCTGCAGGCCCTCATACTTGCAATGGTGATATTTCTGGTGATACAGGCACGGCAGAGTGAGATCATGCCATTTATTTACTTGCAGTATTAATTGGACGGTCACATTAATCATCTACATATCAAAAAATAAGATTAATGTGACCACATGCTTAATGCTAAAAAATAGACATGACTTGATTGATAAGCAATAAACCCGCACTCTCCTACGTTAAAAAATATATAAACTAATGTAAAAATCATGAAAAAAGCATATATAGCTGCAGCAATAGGCTTTTTGATGTTGTCATCGTCATGTAAGACACAGAGGTCACCAATGGAATACTTCATTGGTATAGATGAAGTAACCACTCCTATCTCTGTCGGCGATTACAATGTGAAAATCGAGCCGAGTGATGAACTATGGATCACAGTCAATTCATCTAATCCCGAGGCTTCGGCAAGATATAACGTGCCGGCATCAAATCCGGCAGTGCGTAACGATATTCTGGGACAGGCCAACCCGAAACAACAGACATTCTCAGTCGACATAGATGGGGATATCATTTATCCTGGAATAGGCAAGATACATGTCGCAGGCATGACCTGCGAGGCCTTGCGCGACTTTATTACCAAAGAAGTGAGTAAGGAGGTCAAAGACCCGGTGGTGCTGGTACAGCTGGTCAACTACAGAATCAATGTAGCCGGGGAGGTTAACCGTCCGGGTGCAATACTGGTAACCTCACCGAGGTACAGCATCCTTGACGCGTTAGCACAGGCAGGAGACCTCACACAGTATGGCGAACGCAATAATGTGCTGCTCGTGAGGGAAGAAAATGGTGAGAGAAAACACATCAGGCTTGACCTGAATTCACCTGAAACGCTTTCGTCACCCTATTTTTTCATGAAGCAGAATGATTATATATACGTAGAGCCTAATAATATCAGGAAGGATAATTCTGAATACAACCAGTTCAACTCATATCGTCTGTCGGTAATATCAACAATAGTGAGTGGATCAGCTTCAGTGATTTCCTTGATTATCGCACTCACAAGATGATGAAAAATGGAAAATAATACTAAAAAAAACGAAGGCATATCTTTCAATCTGATGAAATATGTCACGACCTGTATCAGGTCGTGGTATATATTCTTGGCATGTATCGTATTATGCGCCGGGTTGCTTGTGACATATGTAGCGATAAAGACACCGGCTGTCGAGGTGGAGGCTTCTCTTATGCTCAAGGAGGGTGGAGGCGGATCGTCATTCATGCTTGGTGAGATAGCCAGATCTTTCTCGATCGGAGACATGTTTGGTGGTTCGTCAACAACTGATAACGAATCAGCTCTTCTCAAGTCTCATACCGTATTCCTGCGCACAGTCAAGGATCTTGGGCTTAACACCATGTATTCCTACCGTAGGTTTGGTTTCAGGTGGGTACCTTTACCAACTTCTACTCCTATCAAACTGATTTCACCCGAGAATGCCTCCGATACTATCAGCACGCCACTGTTATTTATGTTGACCCGTGAATCGGGTGACAAGTGGAGTGTGGTGGTAAAAGACAACATCGGTAAGATTTTGAAAGAGAAATCATTGACCTTACCGACCACCTTGTCAACACCATACGGAAAGTTTACTCTCGAGAAAACAAAGTATTACAAGACTAAGAATTCAGAGGATATATCAAAGCTCAGGATTCTCTTTATGTCAGACGTAGCTGCAGCTGATGTATATCAGGAGCTTGTGAATATTTACGTGCCGGATAGAAAGGCTGATTTCATTAATCTTTCTTTTGTCACACCCGACGCTAAATTCGGAAAGACACTGCTTGATGAGATAATCAGGAACTATACTGATGTGGCAAATGTCTACAAGACTGACGTAAGCAATCAATCGTTGGATCTCGTTAACCAGCGTCTCGAGAAGTTGGTGGATGAGTTGTCTGTTTCGGAGCAGGATCTGGAGAAATTTAAGCTTGCCAACAATCTCACCGATGTGGAGGTGGATGCAAAATATCTTATGACAAAGACCGGCGAGCTGGAGACAGCGCTCCTACAGGCACAGACCCAGTATGAGGTGGTGAAGCTTACACGTGATTTTATTTCCAATCCCAAAAATAACTTCGAGCTTATACCCGAGTTGATACCGTCAGTCAATGCCTCGGGCGAGAGCGCCCCGACTCAGATAGGACGTTACAACGAAATGATACTTGAGCGTATGCAGTTGCTGTCAGATGCAAAATCCAACAGTCAGGTCGTGAAAAAGCTGGATGAGCAGATAGATGCAATGCGCGCGAATATCATATCGTCGGTCAACCGTATGTATGAAAATTCAAGGCTTGCGCTCAATGATCTGAAAAGTGAGAATGCCAAGACAAAAAGCCGTGTCGGAGAGCTCCCGGTCATAGAGCGTAAATACATTACTCTCAAACGTGACAATATGCTGATGGAGCAGATGTATCTTTTCCTCCTGCAACAGCGCGAAGAGCTGAACATGAGCATATCCACCAGGTCTTTTCCCGCCCAGATTGTGGATCCCCCCCACGTGCTGAGCCAAGGCACCGGCATGACAATGGCTATGGCCGGTGTTGCGGGTAGTTTCCTCGGAATTATCCTCGCGATGGCTATTGTTTATTTCCTGAAGATGAAAAAGGCTCCGGTAAAATCATTGTCTGAATTTGAATTACTCAACAATGCTCCCTCTCTGGGTCTTCTGAAGAAAGCAAACTCAGATGATAGATTTTTAGTGACCGACAATCATTGCGCCAATGCCGAGACAATGCGCCAGCTCCGCTCCCAGGTTCAGGATGCACTCAAGTCATGTGCCGGAAAGACTGTGGCTGTGACTTCACTCAATGACAAAGAGGGCAAGACGTACATCGCTACTAATCTTGCTGTACTCTTGGCCAAAGTCGGTGCGCGCGTACTTCTGTTCGATTGCAATATGCGCTGTCCCGGTGTCGCCGCGGCTCTCGGTATCAAGGGCACGGATGCGGCGCTGGTGGATTATGTTCATTCCGATGGAAAGAATCAGCTTGTGACTGTCGAATATACCGTAGACAAGTATTCTTCTCTGGATGTTGCCACAGCAACTGTAACTGAAGATAATCCTGCTGATATACTTGGTGCGGAGGTGACACGTGTTCTCTTCAATGATCTTAAGAGCGGATACGATTACATTGTGATAGATGCCTCTTCTATCAAGGGATACAGCGATAGCAGCTATATCACTGACCTCGCTGATATCACTCTTATTGTAGAGAGGGCCGGTGTGGTATGTGCCGATGATATTGAAGAGGTGAACGGCTATTATGACAGAGGCGAACTCAAGAGAATCGGTGTCGTGGCCAATTCCTTCAGCTGAGACATACGCTAAATCCCTAACGCATGAGGCGAAGTAACATATGTTGCTTCGTCTCATGCGTTAGGGAGACTATATTGTCTGTTATCAGATATACACTAAAACGATTTTTTTATAATTTTATAAAATGAGCTTTAGCGGCATCAATCTTTGCTGCCGACCGGAAATACGAGCTGTCGAGCATACTGAATATCAGTGGATCGATAACATCAGACCACAATGATTCGAGCATGTTGGAGTCGATATAGTTACATAAGGTATCAGGCTTGTCGGGACGTATCATATAGTCTTTGATTTTGGCAAGGAATTCCTGCCCTATACCGGCATTTTCAAGATGTAGCGATTCTGATGCTATCCTGGCTATAGTGTTGTTGAGTTGAATACACTTCTCGGTGTACACTGAGATATCTTTTTCAGGGATATTGTAGTCTGACAGAAGCTTCGGGAGGCGGGAAACATCAGCACTTACACGCACGGGGGTAAAGAATCGGGCAATATCACTATACTGAGACAGCATACGAGGTGAGGCGACATTGGCTATAGCAATAATATAAAGATTATCGGGTATTGAAATCGTGCGTGTGAAAGTAGTGGAGACAGGAATGTCACGGAAATCAAGGGCCTGAAGCATCTCACCAAACATATCGGCCAGATTTACTCTCTCGATCCCGTCAAGGATCAAGACAAAATTTCTTGAATTTTCGTTGCGTCCATGAAGATCACGCATTTCGGTGGCTTTCTTACAAAGCCATGAGAAATATCCGCGTCTGAAATTGTTATTGTTTGATGCACCTTGAGTCTTCTCACCAATGAAGGTTGAATAATCATATCCAGGGTGCATCGACAGAATCTCCCAACATCCGCGGTCGCTGACTATGCCGACAGGATCGAATCGATAACGGACATGCCGAGAAAAGTCAATATTGAGAATTGAGCATGCTGTCTTCATGGCAATCTTTAATTTCTCAGTGCCTGAGATACCATAAAGTAGCATTGTCTTGTTGCCGTTTGATACAAACTTTGATATTGAGTCTGAAAGCATCATTTCGGGAGTCTTTATCGGTTATAGATGTTGCTTTTGAATTTTGCCAGATTTTCAGGTTTGGTAAACCAGTCGATCGTATATCTCAGCCCCTCTTCGAGAGATACCTGTGGTCTCCAGTCGGTGAGTGATGTGATGAGGGTATTGTCACCACATAGTCTCATCACCTCGCTGTTGGCAGGACGCAATCTCTGTGGGTCGACCACATATTCTACATCAGAGTGCATTATACGCGCTATCATCTCCAGGGTCTGCCGCATGGTCACCTCTTTTCCGGTCGCGATATTAATATCGCGTCCCTCGATATCCGGTGTGTCCGCGAGGGCTATAAATCCCCGGCATGTATCAGAGACATAGTTGAAATCGCGGGTAGGGGTGAGGTCACCTACCATTATTTTCCCGGCACCATTGGCTATCTGAGTTATAATAGTGGGAATGATGGCCCTTGCACTCTGACGTGGCCCGTAGGTATTGAAAGGACGTGCAATCACCACAGGCAACGAAAATGCGTTATAGAAGCTCAATGCCAGGGCATCCGCTCCTATCTTAGTCGCAGAGTAGGGTGACTGAGGCTGACGGGGATGTTTCTCATCGATCGGTACATATCGGGCTGTGCCGTATACCTCACTTGTCGAAGTCACTACTATACGGTCGACCTCACAGTCGCGGGCTGCCTGGAGTATGTTGAGGGTGCCTTTGATATTAGTGTCAACGTATGAGTCAGGGGCCACGTAACTGTAGGGTATGGCAATCAGGGCGGCGAGATGCAGCACGGTGCCGCATCCACGTGTTATCTCCCGGCAGTAATTGGGGTCTCTGACATCACCGTTCACTATCTCCAGACGGTGGTCGGGGTCGGCGACATCCTCAAGCCATCCCCAGTAGTTGAAGGAGTTATATTGGGAGAGAGCCCTGACACGATATCCACGGTCGAGCATGATCTGGGTGAGATGCGATCCGATGAATCCATCGGCCCCGGTAATCAGCACTGGTTTGTTTATATCAATCATTGGTGAAGATTTATCATTATTGATGTGTGCCGCCTATACATTTTAGGATTATGCTACACATATCTTATCTTATTATAATATTGCAAAGGTATGCAAATTTTTTATTTTGCATACCTTTGCCGCATCAGATATTTTCGAACAATCAAAGATTCATGAGATAATTTTTGAAATCTTCCATCGATGGTGACATCGATACTGATGATTTCCTACCCTCCATAAATTTTTTCAGCTTAAGGGGTAATTCAATTCGCGAGCCTATGGCATCTTCCACTATGTCGATGAATTTGGCAGGATGCGCGGTCTCGCAGAATAACCCCGTCTCCCCTTCGTGAAGATTATGATACAGGGCGCCGAAGGCACATGCTCCGTGAGGATCGAGCACATAGCCGTACTGATCGTGGCATAGGCGCATTGTTTCCTTTATCTCTTCGTCAGAGAAGCGAGCTCCGGAAATCAGTGACTTTATTGCCGAATGGTCGTGTCCGTACAGATCGAGAATGCGTGCGAAATTGCTTGGGTCGCCGACATCCATGGCATTAGCGACAGTGGATATACTCTCACGTGGTATATATTTGCCGGTATCAAGATAGTTGCAGAATACATCGTTACGGTTGTTAGCGGCGATAAATCTCTTTATTGGCAAACCCATGCGGTGTGCAATGAGGGCAGCGCAAAGATTACCGAAATTTCCGCTTGGCACGCACACCACAATATCATCCGTTATGCCCATGGCACGCAATCTTGCATACCCATAGAAATAATAGAAGGTCTGAGGCAGAAACCTGGCCACATTAATTGAGTTGGCAGAGGTCAGAATCAATTTTGTGTGCAATTCAGCATCGGTGAATGCGCTCTTGACCAGTCTCTGGCAGTCGTCAAATGTGCCATCAACCTCGATTGATGTTATGTTGCCCCCGAGAGTGGTGAATTGACATTCCTGTATCCTGCTTACCTTATCTTTGGGATATAAGACGAATACGCGAATCCCCTCGACATTAAGAAAACCATTGGCTACGGCCGACCCGGTGTCACCGCTTGTGGCCACGAGCACATCCACTGGCCTGTCATCAGTGCCTTTATGAAAGTATTGCAGCATCCTTGCCATAAAGCGGGCGCCTACATCCTTGAACGCCAGGGTAGGCCCGTGGTAAAGTTCGAGGGAATAAATGTTATCGGTTACTCTGACAGCCGGACAGTCAAAGTCAAGTGTATCAGTCACAATTCCTTTCAGTGATTCATTATCAATGTCATCGCCAAATAGATTGCTTGCCACTGCATTTGCAATTTCGACAAATGTCATGCCTGAGATATTGTCAAAAAAATCATCAGGAAGAGGCCGTATTACTTCGGGCATGTAAAGGCCCCCGTCGGGAGCAAGACCCTTTGTTACTGCTGTTTCTAAAGATACCTCAGGGGATATATGATTTGTGCTGTAATATTTCATTTTTTGGATCGTATTTGTCATGAAACCATGAAATTGTCGATAAATTCATTGAGATGCAGAGTCTTGAAATGACCTTTGGCACAACTGACCTCATCATAGGATATTACCTCATCACAGATGATTCCGGGATGCCATATGGCGAAGGGTACCGGCTCGCTTACGTGAGTACGTAATTCGACGGGGGTTGGATGATCGGGCAGCAAAGCTATGGATACCGTGTCGCCAAAGTCGCATGTCGCCGATTGCACGGCTTCGAATATCGGGCGGACTATACGTGTATCCAGATTCTCGATCGTCTTGATCTTAAGATCGAGATCTCCATCATGTCCCGCCTCGTCGCTTGCTTCGATATGCAGGAATACAAAATCGTATTTTTTCAGAGCCTCAATTGTGCAAGAGGCTTTGCCCTCGTAATTGGTGTCGGCCATACCTGTGGCCCCGGGTACGTTGATGATATCGAGTCCGGCGTAATGACCAATACCTTTGATAAGGTCGACAGCAGAGATCACGGCTCCATTTTTTATTTCCGGAAACCGCCGGCTCAGGGTGAGCATGGATGGTCGGTAGCCGCCTCCCCACGGCCATATACTGTTGGCGGGAGGGATACCTTCGGCTCTATGTTTCAGATTAAGTGGATGACTCTGTAGCAATGACTGCGATTTCAGAATCAGATGGTGTAGCAGATCCACAGTCTCATCCGCTGTCATCCTGCCATCATGATGTTTTTCGCTATGTGCCGCCCTTGGCATACAGTCACGCCATATACTGCCGGGAAAATCATGGGGAGGACAAAAGACAATGTTTTTATTGCCACCTTTGATAATCATAAGATGACGGTATTGTGTGCCTGTAATGAAACTTACCTTATCGGAGCCGAGATTTTTCTGAAGGTGCTTTATCAGTTCATCTCCTTCTTCGGTAGTGAGGTGACCTCCGTGGTGGTTGAGTATCCTACCATCTTCGAGAGACACGATATTGCATCTGAGGGCAAGGTCATCCGGCTCCATCTCATAGCCTATACTTGCCGCTTCAAGCGGACCTCGGCCTTCGTAGACCTCATTCAGGTCATATCCGAGGATAGCGGTGTTGGCTACCTCACTACCGGGGTGGAAACCATCAGGGATAGTGATGAGCTGTCCGCATTGTCCCAGAGCCGCTATTCTGTCCATGTATGGCGTGCGGGCATATTGCAGAGGGGTAAGACCACCTATACGGTCTACCGGGTGATCGGCCATGCCGTCACCTAATATAATCAGATGTTTCATAGGATCAGATATTTGCGATACTCATTACATTGGCAAAAACACCGACGGCAGTGACACTTGCTCCTGCACCGTAGCCTTTGATCAGCATCGGGTACTCATGGTAACATTCTGTGGTAAGCAGTACGATATTATTGGACCCCTCAAGATTATAGAATGGGTGACTCTTGTCCACTGCCTGGAGCGATACACTCGCCACACCGTTGACCATAGTAGCCACGAAGCGCCATCGCTTGACTTCGGCCTCAAGTTTCATTCTCCGGTGTTCGAATTCAGGGTCAAGGTCCGGCAGGTCGCGCCAGAAATCGTCAATAGCACCCACAGAAAGCCATTCAGGGATAATAAGCTGACGGTTGACATCCTCTATGTTGATTTTATAGCCGGCTTCACGTGTCAGGATCACAAGTTTACGTATCACGTCCATGCCGCTGAGGTCGATACGTGGATCCGGCTCGCTGAATCCTTGCTCTTTGGCACGGCGTACGGCCTCTGAAAACGGCACATTGGCCGAGAGTTCATTGAAGATGAAATTGAGTGTACCGCTAAGCACAGCCTCTATCCTTAAGATCCGGTCACCGGAGTTGCGGAGATCGTTTATGGTGTTTATAATCGGGAGACCGGCTCCGACATTAGTCTCGTATCTGAATTTTACTCCACGAGCCAGAGCCGTCTCTTTCAGCGAGATATAGTTGTCATAATCTGATGAAGCCGCAATTTTGTTGGCAGCGACCACCGAGACATTATGTTGCAACAACGACTTGTATATGGCAGCTACATCCGGGCTTGCAGTGCAGTCCACGAACACGGCATTAAAAATATTCATGCCGATAATCCTATCCAAAAGGGTATTGGTATCCGTCGGATCCGCATTATCCAACGCCTCCCTGTAGCTGTCAAGATCAATACCGTCGCGATTGAAGATTGCTTTTCGGCTGTTGGCTATGCCCACTACATTGAGTTGCAGGCGACGGGTCTTACACAGCTCTTCTGACTGACGGCGGATACGGTCGAGGAGCTTGCCGCCTACCACCCCGATGCCGCATATAAAGAGATTGAGCACATTGTATTCAGACAGGAAGAACGAATCGTGGATGACATTAAGAGATTTTCTGAGTTGATCGCTCGTGACCACAAATGAGATATTGGTCTCCGACGCACCCTGAGCGCACGCGATTACACTGATGCCACTGCGACCGAGAGTACCGAAAAGTTTTCCGGCTGTGCCGGGCGAGTGTTTCATGTTCTCACCCACTATTGCAACTGTGGCAAGCCCCGTCTGTGCATGCATAGGATACATAGCCCCGGTCTCAATTTCTTTAGCGAACTCTTCATTGAGCACTGTCACAGCTTTAAGCGCATCAGTGTCCTTCACACCAATGGATGTGGAGTTTTCAGACGATGCCTGGCTGACGAGAAACACTGAGATACCGTGGTCGGCAAGGGCGGTGAAGATACGTCGGTTGACACCTATCACACCTACCATCGAGAGTCCGGTTACGGTAATCAGGGTAGTGCCGCTGATACTCGATATACCCTTGATGGGCTTGCCGTCGTTGGTGGCATTGCCGGTTATCAGTGTGCCCGGGCCCGTGGGATTGAAAGTATTTTTGATTTTTATGGGTATATCCTTGATACAAACGGGATAGATGGTAGGAGGATAAATTACCTTAGCTCCGAAATTGCACAGCTCTGTAGCCTCTACATAGCTGAGTTCGTTGATCCTGTATGCGTTAGGGATTACTCTCGGATCGGCAGTCATGAATCCGTCGACATCGGTCCATATCTCCAATACCTCGGCGTCCATAGCGGCGGCTACAATAGCGGCGGTGTAGTCGCTGCCGCCACGTCCGAGATTAGTGGTCTCACCATTCTCTATATCCCGGCTTATGAATCCCGGGATGACAGTGATACGCGGGATATCAGACATCGCTTCCTTAACAAGAGAGTTTGTAGCTTCGCTGTCGAGTACATGTCGGGATTTTTTACGACGGGTCTTGATGAAGTCACGGGAGTCGATCCATCCTGCATTCTTCAATAGGGTCGCAGTGATGTTGGAGCTGAGTAACTCACCATAGCTGACAATTGTGTCGAGTGTCTTTTCGCTGAGATCGTGAATCAGGAACACACCATAGTAGATACTTTTCAGCTGGTCGAAAAGAGTATCTACTTTATTGATCAGATTAATACGTTTGGTGGGATTGGTGATGATAGTGTCAATCATCGAATGATGACGCTCTACCATACTGTCGAATTCCTGACGATAGGATTTGTCGTTGGCCAAAGCCATGCGGGCTGTTTTCAGCAGACGGTCGGTGATGCCGCCCAGCGCGCTCACCACCACCACTACAGGCTGTGTGCGTGCCTCCTTTTCGACGATGTGTTTAAGACTGAGGATACTTTTGACGGAGCCTACGGATGTTCCGCCGAATTTCAATACTTTCATTTCTTTATAAATTATAATACAAGCACCGACACCCTGTTACAAATCAGGGCCCGTGTCAAGATGCTGTCGCAAAATTACATCTTATTTTTCAATTTGCAAAGATATTTTTGAAAATCATATCCAAAAGTGAAAAATATTGCTATAATGCTATCATTTAGCCGAGGATAAGGATACATGTAAATCTTGACAGCACGGTATGAGATATATTTTTTTGACATTATTGTCAGAGTCTTATGTATAATTATCTCTGATATTCGTTACTTTTGCAACAGTAAACCACAAATACAAAAAAGCTTCATGGCAAAGATTTATGATTTTGACCAGAGGAGGGCCATCAGTGCGAGAGACGGATTTTTTTTAGTACTTGCATCTCCAGGCTGTGGCAAGACAGATATTCTGGCCGAGAGAATCGCAGAGGCAATCGAGGGAGGTGTTGATTTTGATGACATGTTGTGTCTCACTTTCACCAACCGTGCATCACGCGGTATGCTGACGCGCGCGTCAGAGAGGGTAGGCATGGACATAAAAAAAATCTTCGTGGGAAATGTACACCGGTATTGTTCAAGATACCTTTTTGAACAAAATGTTGTAGCGGAAAGCACCTGTGTGTTTGACGAGGAAGATCAGGCCGACCTCTTTGCGACATACGATCCGTCATATTTTATCAACAGATACGGAAAGTATAATAAGAATGCCGTGAGCTATGTGGCTAATCTCGCAAGTTATATCAAACAGACACGGATGGGACACAAGGAGGATGTGAGACCACAGGGTGAGCGTTACAGAGAGTATTATAACATCGCGGCCGCCTGTGATTTTGACCCTTCGGGTGTGCCGTCAGGAAATAACGCCCTGTTGTATGCTCTTGAATATATCAGATATAAGAGACACCGCAACATCATAGACTTTCAGGATATATTGGTAGAAGCATACGATCATCTTCTTAAGAATGATCATAAGAAATATACGTGGATACAAGTGGACGAGGTGCAGGATCTTAATCCACTGCAGCTGGAAATCGTGGATCAGCTTACAGCTGACAATCCTACAGTGATGTATCTCGGAGACGAGCAGCAGGCAATCTTCTCTTTTATGGGAGCAAAGCTCAGTCAGCTTCAAAGACTGAAAGAGAGGTGCGACGGTAATATCATTACGCTTGGCAAAAACTACCGGGCGCCGTCATATCTGCTTGATGTATGCAATCAATATGCTGCGGAAGAACTTAATGTGGACAAGGCTCTGCTGCCCACTGCATCCTCTGTATCTCCGGCCCGTAAGTATGATCTGATACTTACCGAGTCAAGTACAGCCAAGGATGAACACGACCGCATATTGGGTATGGTGAAATATTATCTCGGTCTGGACCCCAATGACAGGCTTGCGATACTTGTATCAAAAAATGATGAGGCGGATGCGATCAGCAGGTATCTGACCGATGCCGGAGTGCCGAATTTCAAGATATCGGGCCGCGATATGTTCAAGACCACATCTTACAAGACTCTTTCCTCTTTGTATAGCATAATCACAGATGATTTCAATATGGTGTCGTGGTCACGTCTCCTTTTCGGTGTGGGTGCCGTCAAGTCACTTAACGAAGCCCGCAGTGTTGTCTCAAAACTGAGATCTCTGATGATGACCCCGTCTGACTTACTTACGGGCGAGACATATCTTCAGCGGTTCTACAGGACATATATGTCCGGAGAGATGGTGATATTCGATACTGAGACTACCGGACTGAATGTGTTTGAAGATGATATCGTACAGATTGCAGCCATCAAGGTGCGCGATGGCAAAAAGATCGAGGGGTCGGAGTTTGATATTATAATGACGACAGACCGAGAGATTCCCGAAAAATTAGGAAATGTGGATAATCCATTGATCAACCGATACGGTGAGGCCCGTAAGGTGTCACGTGAGGATGGACTGCTGATGTTTCTCGACTATGTCGGCGACTGCCCGCTATTGGGTCATAACGTTAGCTATGACTATCAGATATTGCGTAACAATATCAGGCGTACGCTCGGTCGCGAGTTTATCTGTCGTACCTTTGACTCTCTGCATATCATCAAATGTGTAAAGCCATCTCTCAGAAAATACAAGCTCGAATATCTGCTCGACACACTCCGGCTCTCCGGTAAAAACTCACATCTGGCCAACGAAGATGTGGAGGCGACGCTATCTCTTGTCGATTACTGTGTGGAGCAGATGAAGCCCGTGTTAGATAATCAGACCTCATACCTTCATATTCCCGCCACACGGCGTATAATCAGGAAACTGCTCAATGTACGCCCGTTGATTATTGATGTCAAAAGCAGGATGCATCAGTCCTTGTCGGCAGGTGGCCGGGATATCGCTGTGGAAATGAAGACAATGTATGAAAGAATGGTGTCAGATGGTCTCATTGAATCACTCGGACCTAAATTTGACATCTACATCCGTTATCTACAGACAGAATGGAGTGTCGATGCCGAGTCGGCCGCGCACACCAGTCTTTACGGGCAGATATCCGGTCACATATATGATATTACATCAACAATTACCGAGGGCGATCTTGTGAATTCACAGGATCTGCTTGATGACAGGGTGTTTATCATGACTGTTTATAAGGCTAAAGGTCTTGAATTTGAAAATGTGGTGGTGCTGGGTGCTATCAATGGCACATATCCGTTTTATTATATTGAGAAGGTGCTGTCAGACCCGCGCTCGACCGAGGAGATGCGGATACAGGCCAGACATGATTATCTGGAGGATGCCAGAAAATTCTATGTAGCCATATCACGTGCCAAGAAACGGCTGTGCATAAGCTATTCGACATACAACCATCACAACTTTTTGGCAGGTGTCACCCCGTTCATAAGATCAATTAAAAATTACTTCGATTATTTCCGGCATTGATTATTTACTTAAACGACTTCAAAGGAATCTGCATGTGATTCATCATCTCATCGGCAAATGGTGTCTCGCCGACCTTGATGAATCCAAGCGACTCATAGAGCCAGCGCGCACGTGTGTTTTCTTTATCGCAGAGCAGTCCGAGAGGTTTGCCATATCCGGCTGCTCTCTCTGACATTACGGAAATCAACGATCGGGCGACGCCTGCGCCCCTGTACTCCGGAAATACGGCGAGGCTGTCGAGATAGAATTCATCGGGGCTACACTCATCAGGTATTGTCCCTTCCATCTCGCGGCCGAGCGCTGTCCTGACCTCCTCAAAGAAGGCTTTGCGTAGCAGAGGCAATTTTTCACCATCGTATCCGATGATAAATCCCATGGGCTTTCCATCATCAGATAATGCCTTAAGGGTGTTGAGGTATGAATACTGTGAGTCGTTACGTGCCGCAAGGTGGATGAATAGCTTTAATACGTCTTCTTTTGGTCGCGGATGCGCAAATCTCTCAGTGATCTCATCACCAACAGCCATCACCACGGTCTCTCCGATCATCGGAGCATCTGATATTTCAGCATTTACGATTTTCATAATAAAGTCTTGTTTCGAGATACAAAGGTAGCGAATAATCTCAAATAACAGTCATTATGATTGCAATATTATTCTGTAAATAATTACTAAAAATTTGCATAAGTATAAGATTATTTCTTACTTTGTAAAAAAATTATAACTATGGATACAGCAGCACGACTAAGGGAATTGCTTGAGACTCTGAAGATGAATCCTAAAAGTTTTTCGGAATTATGTGGTTATGATCGTCCGCAGGTATTTTACGATATATTGCGCGGAAAGACAAAAAACATATCATCCACGATGTCTGAGCATATAATGAAGGCTGTGCCTCAACTCAGCCGCACATGGCTGCTGACAGGTGAGGGACCTATGATGCAGTCAGATTCCAATGACGACACTGTCATGGCTATCGAGGTACCGCTTGTTCCTATGTCGGCAATCGCCGGGCCATTGAAGGCGTATTATGAGCCTGGGGTAGCTCTGGACAAGTGCAGCCGGGTAGTGTCTACCAATATACATGCCGAGCTGGCTATTCCGGTGTCGGGCGACTCTATGGAGCCACGGTTTGCCGATGGATCGATTATCTTTATCCGTCGGATCAATGAAGCAGCGTTCATACCTTGGGGACATCCTATGGTGATCGATACAGAAAACGGAGTATTCATTAAAATCCTTATGCCCGATGAGGAAAATGACTCGTATATATGGGCCGAGAGTCTTAATCCCAAATATCCGAGAATGCACATCCCTAAGTATGCCGTGACAGGTGTTTACAGAGTATTGAGCGTACAGAAATCATTCACCACAATGTGATGGTAGAGCAGCGTTAAGGTTGTTTCTGAGCCAGGTTTTCGATCTTGCGATGTCATCTGATAGTGCAGGTGTCACGCTGTCATATACAATGTGCCGTAGCAATAAATCCGGTGTCGTGTTCTGGGATACAATATTGTCTCCGAGACCGTATACAGTCAATAAATCGTGCATGCGTTCGTTAAGGCCATCGATGCGGTCAGCGACAAAAAAATCCTTTTCAAAGATGAGAGAGAAAGCAGTGGCATGGAAAGAATTGCTAAGCACGCAATCGGCATCTCTTATAAGACCGACGAAGGTCTCGGGTGAGCACACGGTATAATTCCTGTCGGCATAGCATACCGGGTAGGGGCCTACGGAGAATATCTTCAATCTGCGTAAGCGAGCAATCTCGAGAGCCAGGGATTTTACGTGGTCTGATTGCATAAAATCGTATACGAGCAGATACTTATGAGGTGAGGCTGGGGATTGGGCCATATTTCTCCAGAAATCCGCACTCAGCAGAAACACAGGGTCTGTGACGCGTGTGCCTGAGAGATTGAGATCGCGCAGGATTTCCACTCCTGAGGTTTCTCTCACTGAAATACTGTCAAAGTGATCAAGCCTTGTTTTGATCACAGTTTTATTTTCATGCGGAAGTTGTGGCAGAGCAAAACTGGCGGCGTAGCTCAGCCTTCTGGTACTGTCATTTCCGAAATCCAGAAAAAAGGCCCTGTCGTTACCGTTAGGAAAGTCTACATTCCATATCTGATCGCTGCCTGCAATATACACTTCCGCCTCAGGTGGATCGGAGGCGAGCATGTCATGAGACAGATATATCCGGTCGGTGAGAGGAATAGATGATTTTGAAAAATTATCAAATTCGGCATGACGCCTGATTGATGTACACCGTTGTCTGTATCTCAGTAGCAGTTTGACCCATTCCTTGATGTCAGCCCCCGGAAAATACCATTTTCTGGTGCCGAAACGCATATATTCCGGCCGATAGTCAATGACCTCCACATCATGGCCTTCGTCGGTGAGGAATTTTGCCAAAGCGAATGTCTGGAGCCGTGCGCCATGGTTGTCGGCATTGCTGCATGTGATGGTCTTGATTTTCATTTTCTCAATCCAGTTAGCTTGTAGAATTTTTCAACTTCTGTCTCAGATGTCGTATTGTGTTCAAGAGAAAGATGATTTTTTATCTTTCGGGCGAGTGCACTGTCAGAAACGAGGCGCAGTATGTTATCGGAAACGGATTCGGGTGTCATCTTGCAAATAAGACCATTCTCGCCATTGATAATCTGGTCATATACAATTCTGAAATCAGTGCTTATCACAGGTGTACCGATAATTTTGGCCTCGGCGATAGTGAGACCGAATCCTTCGAACGAGGCCGTGTGTACATATATGTCGGCAGCTTTCATGAACGGGTAGGGATTAGACTGCTCACCGGCAAGTATCACCCGGTCTGTGAGCCGGTAATTTCTGATCATGGATTCTACTTCACTCCTCTGGGGGCCGTCACCGACAAAAATCCACTCAAAATCCACTCCTTTGTCTGAAAGAATTTTGGCAGTCTGTACAGCGAGAGGGTAATTTTTCTGCTGTGCGAGGCGTCCGACAGTGACGATTCGCAGTTTGGCGTTACCGGAAAATGTAGGTATAGGAGCGAGAGCCATTTCGCGTATCAGATTTTCGTTGACAATATCGTAGATGGTGACGAGTTTTGACGAGTCGACAAACTTTGTAGTTTGCAATGTGTCATGTAACTGAGAGGAGACAGCGACGAGATTGTCGTAAAGGTTGTAAAATCGGTTGACATATGCTTTGCGGTATCCGGCATGTTCAAGATCAATATTGATCCAGGCAATTTTTTTGTCAGCCTTTACACGCTCGGCAATATAATATGTCGGTAAACCCTGCTGATATGCTATCGCTACATCATAATCTCTGTCAAGGCGGGTATATGATTTCGAGGCTAAAGACCATCTTAATTCTGAGGCGTGGCGAGATATACGTGCCTTTCTGAACAATCTCCAGGCAAAGGAATATACAGCTTCACCTATTCTGGCACCCAAACCACGGCTGACCGGCATCTTGATCATGTTCACTCTTTCAGGAACATATTGTCTGAAAATGCCTGTATCGATGAGTGTAAGCAGATCGACATCGACACAATCATAATCGAGTGACTGGAGCAGCGAGATAAGGCTCTTCTCAGCTCCGCCACAGTGGAGGGATTCAATAAAAATAAGTATTCGGGGTCTGGTAGTCATGGGTTGAGAGGCATTATAATCATCCGATGCTGTCGATACGTCTCCTGATTTCATCACGGGATATGGCTTCGCGCCCTTTGTAAAGATGAATAATATCCCAAAGCCTTACTTTCAGTCCTGTAAGTCCTTTAGAGTAATATTTTCTCTTTACCGGGTGTGGCAGATGTCTATTGTACGACTTCCATATATCCACCATGGGATGCTCGCTCTCCATATACCAAGGAGCGCATCCGGCATAATGGATTATGACCGGATTGTTCAGACAGTCATACATCTGTTTTTTGTAATCGGTGGTGTAGAAAAACGGCTGTGTGAACAGGCTTTTGGTCACACCGTATTTCAGGGGTAGAAACGTCTTGAAGTCCTGACATACATAATTGATGCTGTCTTGATCGGGATATTTTTGGACGGAAACATTCTTCCTGCTCCATTCGATTACCTTTTCTGACAGACGATGCTCACGCCAGAAGTCGAGATTCATCAGCAACACGCCCGAACAGACATATTCCTTAGACTTATCGTAGCCGCACCGGTCAAAAGGGGCATCTGTAAATGTGTCGGTATCATGGGGGGCGGCTAAGGCGTATCCTTCAATGTTGAAATCAAATAATCCGTCAAGATTACCGTGTACGGCGATATCTGTGTCGAGATACAGGATCTTATCTACATCGGGCAGAAGATCCGGTAACAGCAAACGATACCATGCGAAGATGGTGTAACGCTGTATGGCGACTCCGGCGAGTGGCGAATCATCCACATCATGAATCACATACTCAATATCCCGGCAGTTTCCTACAGCTTCATCGATCAAATTCCTGTAAAAGTCGGAAATATGGTCGGTGAGAATATGAATCTTAATCCGGTAGCGGTGGGAGTGATTGCACGCAATGCCTTTGAGCGCTACACACATATAATTCACGTATGGCTCATTTACACAGAATGCTATATGCAGCGTCTCTTTCATCATATTATTATGGCGTGGATTTGCTTCTTGCGGTTTTAAGGCGCCGTTCAACTTCTGTCCGGCTTACTCCCTCACGCACGGTATGGGGAAAAATAATGTCATGAATCATGATCTTCAGTTTCAGCAATCCGGAGGATTTATATGTCATCTTAGCCGGTCGCTTGAGGCTACGGTTACATTCATGCCATTTCCCGGCCAAGAAATGACGGGCTGTGTCTTTACACCATGGAGCTTTTCCGGCATAATGCACTATGGCCGGATTGAAGATACTTTCTTCAATCTCATCAAGTCGATCAGGTGCATATAGTTTTTCCTCAGTGAAAAGTGCATCAATGACACCGTATCTCAAAGGCAGGTATTTTTTTGAATCCTGGCATACTGTGTTGATACAGTCCTGATCGTGAAATTTGATGTCGGGATATCTGTGGGCCCAGTCCAGCATCTTTTGCTGCATATAGTTTTCACGCCAGTAGCGGAGATTGACAAGTAGCACACCCGCGCATAAATACCCTTTTACCGCCGGATAGCCGCATCTGATGTATGCATCCTCGTGAAAGTGGATAGGGTCAACAATGCCGGCTACGGAGTAGCCATCCATATCGGTAGCGAAAAGATCCGAAAGATTGTCACATACCAGAGTGTCAGCATCTAGATACAGTACCTTGTCAATATCATCAGGTAGCACCGATGGGAGAAGCAGTCTGTACCATGTATATTTTGACCATGCCTCCAGTCCTTGCAGCGACGAATCATCGACATAATAGAATATGATCTGCGGATCCGAGGCATCCGCAAATTCATTGAGCAATCTCTTTTTTGATCTGTCGGATATATCGTCGGTGAGGATATGGATTCTTACATTTTCAGATATGTGACGGTCAGCTATACTCTTGATACACACCGTGACGAATGGCAGATATCTGTCATTGACACAAAAAACAATATCAAGGTATCCGGTGCTCATTCAGGATAGGTCAGATTATTTCCATGTCAGAATTGAGACGCTGACGCACCACTTCATACATCAGAACAGCGGCTGCGACCGAGACATTGAGCGAACCGATGTGACCGAACATAGGAATAGATACCCTGGTGTCGCTCAGCTCCAGAATCTCCTGGGATATACCTACATCTTCGGCTCCCATCACGAGAGCCACGGGGGTGGTATAATCGGCGCATGTATAATTGTTGTCAGCCTTCTCAGATACGGCTACGATCTGGTAACCGTGATCCTTGAGAAACTTCACAGCTGTGAAAAGATTTCTCTCGCGGCATACCGAGATATAGTTGAGGGCACCGGCAGAGGTCTTCATAGCATCACCGCTCGCGCTCGCGCTGTGCCTCTCAGGGATAACAATAGCATCGGCTCCGCAACATTCGGCAGTACGGGCGATAGCTCCGAAGTTGCGCACGTCGGTCACTCCGTCAAGTACCACGACAAAAGGCAGTACGCCCTCATCATTGAGCATAGGCACGAGCTCGCCTACGCGGGTGTAGGTCACACTGGATAGGAATGCGAGCACGCCCTGATGATTCTTTCTGGTCACGCGGTCGATTTTTTCAGCCGGCACTCGTTGCACCAGCAGATGTCTCTTCCTCGCTTTAGCCAGCAGGTCGGTCAGCAACTCGCTTTGCAGGTCTTTTTTGATGAATATTTTGTCAATATCCTTATCGGCTTCCACGGCCTCGGTTACGGCTCTTATGCCATAGATGTAATCGGTAGATTCCATAATCTGAAATAATTTCGGCGTGAGTTATCTGTTGGAGAGAAGAGAGAGAGCTGTGGCTCTGGCGGAGGCATCGTCGCTGCGGCCGCTGAGCATAGTGGCGATTTCATCCACTCTGCCATTGTGGTCAAGTCTGACGATGTTGGAGTTGGTGGAGTTTTCATCGTCTTCCTTATACACCTTGAAGTGGGTGGCACCCATAGCCGCAACCTGTGGCAGATGAGTGATGGCGATCACTTGTGAATTTTCTGATATGTTAGCCATGAGCTTTGCCATCTTCAGTGCGACATCTCCTGATACGCCTGTATCGACTTCATCGAATATGATGGTGGGCAATTGCATTTTCTCAGCTATCACAAACTTGAGTGACAGTATCAGACGTGATATCTCACCACCTGACGCACCGGCTCCGACTGACAAGAGAGGCTGGTTCTTGTTGAACGCGAATTTGAAGTCGATGGTGTCTAATCCGGCGGGTGTGAGTTTGCCGGGGGTAAACACGATCTCACACCGGAGGTTTTTCATACCTAACGGCTGGGCTCGGTCACGCAGCTCTTCGGCAAACACTTTGGCCTGGGCATGTCTGCGCTCCGACAATTGGCGTGCGATTATAGTTGCGGCGCGTTTGGCCTGCTTAGCTTCTTCGTGCAGTCTGTCGAGCTCCTCGTCAGCATTGTCTATTGCAGCTAAGCGGGTAGCTATGTTGTCGCGTAAAGCTATAAGGTCATCAGAAGAGTCAACATGATGCTTGGTCTCAAGAGAATATATTTTGCTGAGACGTTCTTCGATATTGATCAGAGCGGCAGGGTCAGCGTTCATATCGGCATCGTAGCCTTCAAGGGTCTCGGCGATATCCTGTATTTCGAGGCGAGCGCTTTCGAGCCGGTCAGACAGTGATTCGGCATCATCGAGCACATCGCTGAGCCTCTGCAGATAATCGGAGGCAGATGAGAGGGAATCGAGCGCGTTGAATTTACTCTGTGACAAAGCATCAATCGCACCTGACAGATTCTCCTTGATCTGAGCCATGTTGGCAAGCACGTCACGGTCGTGTTCGAGAATCTCCTGTTCTCCCGGTTGCAGATTCATCTCATTCAGCTGGTCGAGTTGAAACGAGAGAAATTCTGCATCGGCCTGATTGCGATTGATCATGTCACGAGTATCGGTATACTTCTTGAGCGCCCGTCGGTAGGCGGTATATGCGGCCGTATAGTCAGCCAGCAGCTGTCCGTTACCTGCGAGGGCATCAATCACTGACAGCTGGTAATCATGGTCGGCGAGCAGCATGTTTTGATGCTGGGAATGGATGTCCACAAGGTGACGGGCAATTTCCTGCATCTGTTGCAGGGTCACCGGCATATCGTTGATGAAGGCGCGTGATCGGCCCGAAGGAGAGAGTTCGCGGCGCAGGATGCATACATCGTCATACCAGTCGACATCCTGCTGCTCAAATAATTTTCTCAGGCTGTCGAATCCCACTGTATCAAATGTCGCCTCAATAATTGACTTGCGGTCGTTGTTCTTCACCGCTTTGAGATCGGCACGTCCACCGAGCAGCAGAGACAAGGCACCCAAGATTATGCTCTTGCCGGCACCTGTCTCGCCTGTGATGATATTCAGGCCATTCTCAAATGCGATGTCTATCTCGGATATCAAGGCGTAATTAGTGATATGCAGGTGTTTTATCATCTGTTATCCTCCTGTCCGTTTTTAATTTTCAATAGTCGTTGTTGTTCTGCCGGATATATCGGTTCGAGAAGATTATATGCATTGGCACGCTCTTCTGAGCCGGCTTTGGAATAGATGTTTACCAATTCGTCCATCTTTGTGTCTCTGAAAAGGCTCAGCGCTACTGACATGGGGCTTGCCTTGTATATCGCGGCAATATCATTGAGCGTGTCATTAATTACTCCGCGTCCTTTGTCAGGCGTGAGAGACATCTCATCCAGGCCACGGCGGTGATAACGGTAGAGCAGATCTCGGTATACAGAGGTCTGGGGGTCGGTGAAGACATTGAGCAGGGCACTGCGGTTGTTGGTGTCCTCAAAAGCTTTCCAGCCTGCCTCTCCTGACGATTGAGCCCATTGCACTATTTGTTTCAGACGCTCGAAATACTGATCGCCGCCATTTGGCGAGAAGCTGTCAAAATCGATAGCGAGAATCAGATAAGCATAAAAATTGAGGATGGCAGTGAGCTGGCTTTCCATGCTGTTGACGGAGAATATCAATGGATTTCCCTCTTGATATTCAAAGTCAATCTTGGCATCCTTAAAATTGAATAGGGTGGTGGTGTAGGCGCTGTTGTAGACCGGTCGGGTGGACTGAATCTGCAGGTCACCTTTCATAATATTGTTGTCATATTCCTTTATAGTGAAATATAACTGACAATCAATTTTTTCGTTTGCAGCAAACTGTGCTGTAGTAAAGGTCGTGGTGTTCATGTATTCGGTTATGGCCTCCTTAAGGGTCTCGAATACGGATTTATTCGTGCCCGAAATCTGAGAGGCGTTAACCTCGACAGTGCAATTAAGTTCCTGAGCATACACTGACGGTGGTAAAGCTACCGCTAACATGAACAATAATATGATAAGTGTGTGTTTCATGCCAAAATCATAATGTAATGATAGTGTCAATAATGTCTTTGGCGACTTCACTTTTGGCTTTGAGCGGACATGCTTTCTCGCATCCGTCAGCTGTGAGAATGGTCACTTTATTGGTATCGTATCCAAAACCGGCACCGTCATCGCGCAATGAATTGAGCACAATCATGTCAAGATTTTTCCGGGTCATTTTTTCAGTAGCATTGACAATCTCATGGTCGGTCTCAAGTGCGAATCCGACAAGCAGTTGGCCTAAGCGTTTACGGCTGCCAAGTGTCGCTGCTATATCCTCGTTCTTCTTAAGATGTATTACCGGTATTTCGTCTTTTTCGCGTTTGATCTTGCTATCTGCCATGGTAATCGGAGCATAATCGGCAACCGCTGCTGTCATGATCGCTATGTCGGCACTGTCAAACTCGCGCAGACAAGCATCAAGCATCTGGGCTGCCGACTCCACCTTTACTACCCGGATTGCCGGATTGTGGACGGCGATAGATACCGGGCCGCTGATAACAGTGACCTCAGCACCACGGCATGCAGCCTCCTCGGCGATAGCATACCCCATCTTTCCGGTAGAGAAGTTGCCGATGAATCTGACCGGATCAATTCTCTCGTAGGTGGGGCCTGCCGTTATCATCAACTTCTTTCCGCTGAGCTCATGAGAGGAATTGAAGAAATTCTCCACACATGCGAATATGTTTTCCGGTTCCTCCATGCGGCCCTTGCCAATGAGGTGACTTGCGAGCTCGCCTTCGGCCGGCTCGATTATGATATTGCCGTAGGATTGCAGCAGCTTTATGTTGGCGACAGTAGACGGATGCTTCATCATGTCAAAATCCATTGCCGGAGCTACGAATACCTGTGCCCTGGCTGATAGATAAGAAGTGACGAGCATATTGTCGGCTACTCCATGTGCCATTTTTGCTATTGTCGAGGCCGTAGCCGGTGCAATGACCATTGCATCAGCCCAAAGACCGAGGTCGACGTGAGAGTGCCATTCACCAGTATTAGCTGTGAAGAACTCACTGATCACAGGACGACCGGTGAGGGTGGAAAGGGTGAGAGGTGTGATAAACTGTTTGGCATTTGGTGTCATGATTACCTGCACCTCAGCCCCGGCCTTTACAAAAAGACGGGCCAGGGTGGCGGTCTTGTAAGCCGCTATGCCACCTGTGATACCAAGCACGATATGTTTACCTTTCATTTCTTAAGTCTGAGCTTGATGCGAGTAAAGCAGTTTTTTGTGTTGTTGCTGAAGTCACCTTTCATTATCCACTCATAATAGGCGGGGTCTCTGCGTAACACCTCTTCGGCAATCTTGCCCTTGTATTTTCCGAAATTAATTACCTCACGGTTCTTTTCATCATAGATCAGACGGCCCATGAAGTCGACGTTACGGTTTTGAGATGAGAATTCAGCAAGTTTCTCAATGTCGTTTGGCAGATCGTCGTACTTGTCGAGCTGCGCTTTGAGCACCTCGTAAGTAGCCTCGGTATCGGCGTTGGCGCTATGAGCGTCCTCCAGATCCTTTCCACAGTAGAATCGGTATGCGGCGACAAGATTACGGGGCTCCTTTTTGTGGAATATGGTCTGGACATCGATAAACCGGGCTTTCGAGAGATCGATATCCACATCAGCGTTTTGGAATTCCTGATCAAGCATCGGCACATCGAAGCGTGAGGAATTGAATCCGGCAATGTCACATCCCTTGAATAGTGCGGCAAGCTCTTTTGCTATTTGTCTGAATGTACGCTCGCTCTTGACATCATCGTCAGTGATGTGATGGATGGCCGAAGCCTCCTCCGGAATATGACATTCGGGGTTGACACGCATAGTGCCCCGTTTCTCCTCACCGTTGGGTTGGATCTTGATATACGATATCTCGACGATACGGTCGGTGGTGATGTTGAGCCCGGTGGTTTCGAGATCGAAAAATATTATGGGCTTCTTCAGTGAAAGCTGCATGGCTGATATATCAGAAATCCGTTACATTCATCGGCATAAGGATGGTGAGAAGATCCGTACCTTCAGGATTCTCAGACGGACAGATAACACCCGGACGACTGGGATCGGCCAGGTACATGATTATTTCATCCGTGCTGATATTGTTGCATATCTCTATCATAAATGGTGCGCTGAATCCGATTACGAGCTCGGGACCGCTGTACTCACAGTCGAGTTTTTCGTTACCGGCCGATTGCATGTTGGCGTCGCTTGACTTAATGAAAATCCTGTCATTGGTTATCCTGAATTTCTCAAGTCCGAATCCCGGGTCTACGAATACGCCTACACGGCGCACGGCGTTGAGGAATCGCTGACGGTCGACACGCAGCACGTAAGGATTGTTCTGGGGAATGACGCGGTTGTAGGGAGGGTAGTTGCCCTTAATAAAGCGGCAATTGAATACATATCCCTCGAATTCAAATGTGGCGCTTTTAGCGCTCATCGTTACGTTTACGTTGCCATCAGACGGGAGAAGTGACTTGAGGATGGAGGCAGGCTTGGTCGGCATTATGCTCCTGGCTGTCACTCCGGGTTGCGAGGTGGAGTCGATATATCTTACAAGCTTACGGGTATCGGTAGCGACGAAAGTGATATTGTCAGGCATAACATCGAGCAACACACCCATCATCTGCGGATGGAAATCATCACTTCCTACGGCAAACAGTGTCTTTTCAAGACCGCTGAGCAGCTGTGACGACGGACAAACAAAGCTTACGGGCTCGTTGTCGTCCTCTTCCTTGTCGTATTCCGGATATTGGTCACCGGAGATAGCCACCATGTTATATTCACCGCCGGGATATCTGAGGATGGTCTCGAAAGTGTTGTCGTTAACCTCGATGGTGAGAGGCTGGTCGGGGAGCTCCTTCAGCAGCTCGATGAGGCGACGTGCATCGATACAAAACATGCCTTCGCCCTCGACATCCAGCACCTCAAGTTTGCCAAAGAGCGCGTTTTCAGTGTCGCATCCTGTGATTGTGAGGATATTATCCTTAACGCTGAACAGGAAATTGTTAAGGATGGTAAGTGCATTTTTAGAATTTATCACCTTTCCTACTCCTGAGGTGACAGTATAGAGAGCTTTACTTGGAACTACAAATTTCATCGTAAATCAATAATGATGTATATTCATGTTTAATAGATTTGCAAATATACAAAAATTATTTGAATCCGCTGAAAAAAGTGACGATGAAATTACAGTATGCTTACACCGTCAATATTCTTGAGCTGGGCAAGAATGGGTGGTGTATCGTCAGCATTTGTCTCTATCTGCATTGTGCATGTGTTGTCGAATTGCTGCTGCGTGACTTTTACCTGTTTTAGTTTTGCGAGTTTCATGACCTGGTTCATGGCGAGATAAGGAAAGGTGAAGCTCGTTACGATTTTTTGGTGGCACTCGATTATTTCGGCAGCCTCCAGAGCGGTGCGTGCAGCCTCGCGATAAGCGGAGATGAGTCCGGAAGTGCCGAGTTTTATTCCGCCGAAATATCTCACTACGATAATGACAATATCAGTGAGGTTAAATGAATTAATCTGTCCCAGAATCGGTTTCCCGGCAGTACCCGATGGTTCGCCGTTATCACTTGAAAGAAAATCCTTTCGCTCGGGCCCCACCATGTAAGCCCAGCACACGTGACGCGCATCATGATATTTATTAGTGATGCGCGCCACCTCCGCTTTGGCTTCGGAAGCTGTGGAGACCGGAAGGGCGAAAGAAATGAATTTGCTCATTTTCTCCTTATAGAGCCCTTCCGATCCCGACGAGATAGTATAATAAGTATCTGCCATGCTATATCAATAGGTGTGGGAGTCAGTCTCAAGTTCGGTCTCGGTCAGAGGCTTATTATTGAGCGCGCGCCATACATACCAGATATATCCCAGCACAAACGGCACAAGTATCGATACGTAGCTCATCACCGTCAGTGTAAACTCTGTGGATGAGCTGTTGGCAATCGTGAGTGACGACTGTGGATCGAGCAGGGAGGGGTAGTAAGCGGTGTTGTTATATCCTGCTATCCAAAACAACGTCATCACCACAAGCACTGTACCGACACCGCTGTACCAGATGCCTTTGTTGAAGCTCTTGGAAAAAGCCGTATTAATGATGGCGTAAAGTACCATCACGACACCTGCCAGAAATACAATATCTGCCCACCACATATCTATCAGGTTATGGAAATAGATATTCTCTAACTCGAACACCTGACCGTCAGGAGCCACTCGTAATCCGGGCTGTAGCATGAGCATCACAACAAAGACAATAAACAGTACTGCGAATATGACTCCGTTGACCAGCACTTTGCGACGCATCATTAGCGAGAATCCCTCACCAGCCGAAATATTGTTGATAAAATATAGGGCGGCCTGAGTGCGGGCAAGGAAAAAGACCGTGACACCGAGCAACAGACATCCGGGCACCAACATGGCCTCAAGACCGTGTGTCGGAGCCCATTGTGAAATCACCGGTGAGCCGGCGTCAAGAATATTGCCTTTGGTTACGGTAAATTCCGCTCCAAAGAACATCATGCCCACGGCCACACCTAACATCACGCATCCGAAGAGACCGTTGAACATCAGCAGCCCGTCGTAGACGCCTGTGCCGTAAATATTACCCCGTTTGCGTCTGAATTCGTAGCTGAAAGCCTGGACGACAAAGCTTACCAGAATGAGCATCCACAACCAGTAGGCTCCGCCGAAACTTGTGGAATAGAATAACGGGAATGAGGCGAAGAACGCTCCGCCGAATACTACCAGAGTCGTGAAAGTGAACTCCCACTTGCGGCCGAGTGAATTAACAACGAGTGACTTGTATTCGTCTTTCGTACATCCGATCATCGATTGACCACCCTGCACAAAGAGTAGAAACACCAGTATGGCGCCAAGCACCGAGATAATAAGCCACCAATAGGCTTGCAGACTTGACATTTCCATAATTTTTTATTTTTTATGTTGTTGAATATCTGTTTTGGATGAAGTAGCTATAAAACGCATCATGATGCTGATTTCAGCTACAAGCAAGAGGGTGAAGAGCACGGCAAACAGCCAGAATGTGGTCTGCACAGAGCCTGCGCTAATATCGGATATGGCGACTCCAGTAGGCATCACATCCTGGATTACCCACGGCTGACGGCCTACCTCGGCTACAATCCAACCTGATTGAGAGCATATCCATACTATTGGAATAGATATGAGTCCGATCCACTGCAGCCATTTATTCTCAAATAATCCGGTCTTTCGGCAGGAAACGAACAGCATCACAAGGAAGAAGAGCAGCAGATAACCGCCGGTGATAACCATAATTCTGAATGAGTAGAATGTAAGAGGTACATTTGGCACGGTCTGAGTGGGTGACGACAGGAATCCGTATCCGAAATACTTATAATTGTCCTTAATCAGACTGGCCGCTTCATTCATTGCAGAGGTGTCGCCGATCTCGCGGGCGAGGCTGTAATCACGGAGAGCTTCCTGTGCGATCTTACCCAAGGTAATACGTTCGGCGTATGATACGGTGTTGATGGTATCACCGGTTTCAGTAAGAGCGATTCCATCGATCAGGTCATCGATTCCCGGAACAAATGATTTTGGATCATTATTGGCGAGAATCGAGAGACCGTAGGGGATGTCGATCGCAAACAGCATGTCATCGGCATTATCTCCCGGTTTCTTGTCAGGATTCAGGATACCTACGCCTACAAGTCCCTGACCACATTGTCCACGGTAAAGTCCCTCCATGGCTGCCAGCTTCATAGGCTGCACTCTTGCTACCTCTACAGCGCTCCCGTGTCCGGTGGTCATCACGAGGATAGATCCTATCAGGCCTACCCACGTGGCAACCTTGATAGAGTCACGGGCTACCTCGGTATTGCTCTTACGCCACAGCAGCCAGCAGCTGATGCCGATTACGAAAACTGCAGCGAGGAGCCATCCGCTTGTGACAGCGTGGAAAAATTTGTTGATGGCTACAGGCGACAGGGCCACTGCCCAGAAATCAGTCATGACATTGCGCATCTGGGCCGGATCAAATTCCATGCCGACGGGATACTGCATCCAGGCGTTCGCCACAAGTATCCATAATGCCGAGAGTGATACACCTAATGCCACAAGCCATGTAGACAACAGATGAAATCTCTTGCTTACTTTCTTCCAGCCGAAGAACATCACGGCTACGAAGGTCGCCTCCATGAAAAATGCGAGAATACCCTCGATTGCAAGAGGAGCTCCGAATATGTCACCGACAAACCAGCTGTAGTTCGACCAGTTGGTGCCGAACTCAAATTCGAGGATGATACCGGTGGCGACACCGCAGGCAAAATTGATACCGAAGAGTGTCATCCAGAATTTCGTAATGTTTTTCCATCTCTCCTGACCTGTGCGTACATATATCGTTTCCATTATCGCCACTATTAGCGAAAGGCCGATTGTGAGAGGCACAAAGAGCCAGTGATACATCGCGGTGAGGGCAAACTGCGCCCTCGACCAGTCAACTACACTTACTAAATCATTCATGGTTAATATATTTGAGGTTACATTTGTCGGTTAATCAACGTTTCCCGCACAGCATCCGACCGCTCTTCATCGCTGGCATATTTCTCTGACAGTACGTCTGGAAAGAAAAAAAGACGAAGCACCAGAAAGATTATCGCGAGCTTGATAAGGATGAGAGCCCAGAGTTTTTTGCCGATGGTCATGCTCCTGAATCCATCGGTGTAGAATCTTATCACCTTTGCGGGATACTCACTGAGATTTATGGTATTATCTTTCATTTATCAACAGGTATAGACTCATTTATGATTTTTAACAATGATTTTATGACTTTTGTTTTATTGATAATTATTTATTTTCTACAGTCAGAGTAGTGCCGGATGAATGCGCGGAAATCTCCGGGGCGTACTGGCTCTGTATCGAGGCGACTCCGGAGGAGAAGACTCCGGCATTGTTGACGTTCATCTCGTAAGTGAGCAGGTAGGTGCCCGGGGCCATGTATTCCACATGGAGTTGTGTGCGACTGTCGCGGTTCTCGCGGTAGAAACCGACACCCTCGCTCCACATCCATCCGGGTAACTGATCCACGGGTTCGTAACAGGCAGGGCGCTCGTCGATGATGCTCACGTAGCTGAGATTGCGCTTGCAGTGGATCGTGAGCTGCACCTTCACGCGGTCGCCCACACGGAGGGTTTCGACGTTTTCCCAGCCGGTGCCCCGTCTTACGAACAATGTCTTCTCGATATCGAGATCGTCACATCCCACAGCCTTCACATCGGTCATCTTGCGGCCGAACTGGGCGTATACCGCACCGTATGACGGTCCGGTGCCCGAGGTCTCGATATTGAGTTTTTTGCCGGCGTAGCTGCTGAGGTCGGCCCTGAGCCATCCTGTGATCTGCTCGACGGGAGATGTGGGCTCAATCTTGTGGTTGCCTACGGTAATTTCCGTACCATGGGCATCCACCATCCAGTTTGAGCCGCTTGAGAGGATTGACTGCACCACTTCGGTGGTGACGACAGCCGCCCCCCAGTCCGCGCCCTGCTTGCGCACGATCAGTTGCTGACGCAGACCGTCCACCTCCTTGCTGCCGGGCTTGATCAGGGCGTATGCATCCAGCAGGATGGCGTAGTTGTAGAGGGCGTTGACCGACGGGAATCTCAGCCCCTGGTCCTTGGTCATGACACCGAATTCCGAGATGGAGCGCATGAGCTCTGCGGCGAGTATCTGCTCCTTGTTGCGGTAGAGAGCCTCGGCGGCCATCGCCTTATATGCCACGTCATCGTATTTCTTCCAGTCAGTGCTGATTTCCCTGATGGTTCGGTCGATTACAGATTTACCGTTCGAGCTGACTGGTATGTCACCGAACTGAGGCCTCAGGATGGCGTACAGAATATCGGTCTCCCTGACCTTACTGTCATAGTATCCAATCGCCTTCTTGAGCATCGATGATATCTCCTTGTCGGCGGGCAGCCACCCGAGGGATTTAAGATCGGCCATCATGGCCAGGACATTTGAAGTCACCCATACCGACGACTCGTTGCACCACTTTGACCATTTCCAACCGCCGTCCTTCTGCTGGAGGTCGGTCAGGATATCAAGAGCCTTGGAGATCGAAGCCTCCACCTGTTTGTTATCGAGAAGCATGGCGAGGGAAGCCATCCTCTCGGTGTCGCTCTGAGCCGCCTGTACCCATGGTGTGGCATTGAGAAGTGCGATCTTGAGATCCTCGTTCTTCTCCAGCATCGAGACGAGAGTGGAGTCAGAGGGATTGTCGCTCCAGTGCCTGATGGCATCGGCCAAGCGGGGATTATCCTTGGTGAGACCGCGTGCGATGCCGGCCGAGTAGAGGGCGGCTGCGGCAGAGTTGGCATAATTGTCAATCTGAGTGCGTAGGCCGGGTAGGGCAGTCAGGATAGTCCATGAAGGATTCTCCATGAATGTGAGCGAGATTCTTGCGTCCTTATCATCAGGCAGCTTTGTAGAAAATTCTGTCTCGCCGGGATTGAGATAAAAGGGAGTGGTCTCGATAAGCGCAGCCTCCGAGGGCAGTATTCTGATAACAGATTGCTCACCATCGCTGAAATCACCATTGGAGGTACGTATGCTATAACCGATAGCCTCGAGGTCTTTGTCTGCTGTAATATCTGATGAGACTGTGGCGGATATACCCGGGGCAATTTCCTGTCGGAATTCTTTCCTGTCAAGGACTGCACCGGTGACGGGATTGAACAGTTCGATGACTGTGGTAGCTGTAACGGTGTCCTCGCTGTTGTTCATGACAGACGCAAGTATAACCGCACTGTCGCCCTGACGCAAGAATCTGGGCAGATTAGGCTGCACCATAAGAGGCTTTGAGGCTACGAAATCTTGAACTAATTTACCTATTTCAAAATCTTTTGTCCAGGCCAACGCGATAAGGCGCCATGAAGTGTTAGTGTCAGGTACAGTAAAAGAATAGCAGACGTTACCGATACTGTCGGTGGTGAGCGCAGGAGCCCAAACAGCCAGGGGTACAAAATCAGCACGGTAACTGAAGTCGATTAAGGATTCAATCGAGGTGGCACCGATTTCATCGGGAGTATAGGAGGATGTATTCTTTCCGTAGACATTATCCACGGAGCCATCCATGTCATTCATTACAGCAGGGGAGGAAGCTGACATCATTTTTGCCTCGAATCTTTCAGACCTCCTCATTGTGTCGGATATTCTTGTAGTGTTGTAAAGGATTTGCGGACTTCTATCTATATACATATAATTGAATACCGGCGCATTAAAAACGTAATCCCGAGAATAGTAGGGGTAATACTCGGAGGTAAATGTATTGAACGTGCGATAGATTGAATTGATACGTAGAGGTACGAATATTGATGAACCGTAAGGAATTATAGAATTGTCGTGATGAGAAAGAACATCGAGAGCCCTACTGTACATGTCAAGCATCAAGGCCGACTGTCGTCCTATCCCTGCAGCATCGACTATCCGTATTTTCCATGTCTCTTCACTGCCGGGTATCAGGCGGTCTCTGAACGCCTCTCCGATAATGGTCAAAGATTTGTCTTTTTCCTTGCGCTCCACGATAATTTCGCGTGATGCAAACTGCATATCGCCCCCACTGAATATACTTACATATACACGCTGTTCTCCTTCAGGAATTGTAACCGCAATCTTATGGTAGCCATTGCGGTGTTTGGTCAGAGTCAGATTCCTCATCGTGCCTGTACCATCCGAGAAAGTGCAATATACCCACGAATTATCGTAGGGAGTACCATACAGTATATCTATAGAATTGCCATCAATAGAATATTTATTTTTTTGTACCCACAGACGTGAGGTCGACGGTACAATATCCGTATCTACATTATAAATAACGATTGATGCCTTTGCCGGGGTAGCGAGAGAATTATCAGCGGTTGCAAAGGTGAGGTAATACTCACCGGGTTTTATATTTTTAAGGTTGATTTTACCTGAGAACTTACCGCCTGCGATTTTTCCACCGCTTATGTCAGACAGGTTCCATATAAGAGGAAGGTCTACACTTGATCCATTAGCAGCCATGACCTCCACCACCGGAGTGAAGTCAGCTTTGCCATCAACTGTGGTATTGAAGTCAGCGTTGATAAAATATTTTTTACCTTTGGTAAATGAAACATTATTTGAGGCTATGGATCCGGTAGAAGATTCCACCTGTATATCGGCGGTGAAAAAAGAATAATCTTTGTTATCTTCAAATATATTTGCCGGGATAATCACAGAAATGTTTCCTTCTGCATCTGTTTCAGCCTCTGCCGAGAATATTTCAGTAGCCGGATTTTGCCACCAGATACAATCCTTGCCAGTCAAAAACACGGTGGCACTGGCGTTGGCAAGAGGCATACCGGAGTATGTCAATACTTTAGCAGTGATTTCAACATCACCTTTTGACGGTATGTCATTGGTGGCAATGCAGTCTGTGACTTCAAAATCCGGGAGTTTGAAGTCGCTTACCATTACGCTCCTTGAAGCCAGAATTTGCTTACCATTATTACCGGATAGGTATACCTTTATATTGAAATACCCTGTCAGCCCGGTGACCGGAAGGTCAAAGTCACCCCTGACTCGACCGTATTCATCGGTAATACCCTCAATTTTAGCTATCTCATTGTTGTTGGGATCATAAAGGATAATTGTAATGCTCTTGTCAGGGCATACTCCTCTTTCTCCCGGTTTTCCAATTTTATTATGCGATAATGAAATCACCGACAGCAGTTGCAGCTTCTCACCCGGATGATAGAGTTTGCGATCTGTGACAATCGCCGCATGATACACACCGGTAGTATCTGTATTTGTCGAAAATCCTCGTACTACCACACCTCTGAAATCGTAATCATGTCCCTCATAAGTGAGTCGTACAAAAGAATTTTGATCGGATTCTGGCGCACTGACCTCTGCAATTCCATTCTTATCAGTAACGACCGGTTTAAGATTACTATCAGTATTCTTATCGGCATTGACAGGTTTATAAAGGGTATCAGTATTCTTATTAATAGCGACGTTTACACCGGATATAGGCGCGCCCGTCACCGGATTAACAACAGCTACAGCCGGATTATTGACATTAGATATTGCGATCGGATACACCGGTACACACCGTATTACTCCATCTATTCTAACTGGGGGAGCGCCCTTGACCACAGGTACTATTTTGTAGTATCCAGCAGAATCAAGTGTGAGATCGATTACAGTGTCAACTATAAAGGGTATGTTACCAGGGAAACATAACTTACGCTCAACTACGGGCTGACGTGATCTTTCCAGCGTTTCCAGATTGACAAAACTGTTAATCTCACTATCTCGAAGTTTGTAAACATTTAGGGTAAATTCATTGACATTCTCAGCTTTAATATTTACAGAGAACGGCGAACCCACGCCCGAAAGAGAGGGAGCTTTAACCTCAACAGACGGAGCCGAAAGCGCTTGTGTAATAGAGCGGATATTGCTTCGGAAGGGAGTGCCGGGAAATTTTCTTATGTAATTGTCGAAGAGCGAGTAGACTTCACGAGTCATCTGCCTTTTCTTTTCCAGCTTCTTCTTTTCACTGTTTTTTGTTTCTGAACCAATGTCCTTGATATCACTCGACTTGGAGATATACCAGTCATTATGAAGCCAAATCTGAGTGGTGATGTAACCGGCATATTCATTATCGCTCATGCTCTGCATAAGCTCAATCTCAGCAATAGTGGGATCAGGAGACGACTTGGCTTGCTGTGCGCACCAGAAGATATATGGTGCGCTGCCGTATGAAGAAGAGTCGACAGCCATGCTCATGATCTCTGATGCGACTTTACTATCCTTGCAATAATCAGCGAGCGTAAACGCTGAGTAAAATGCGAAATCAAGCAGAGTGGGGAAGTAGACAGCAGCTGTCGGTGAGGACTGTAGCAAATCGGAATAATCACCTATCGGGCATTGTGCCAATCCTTCGGCTGACCTTCCACTTACAGACTCAAGTGCGTAGCCAATGATTTTTGACTTATATTGCTCACCACTCCATTCGGTCATATCCTCCGGCAACGGTGTCGCTGGAAGTTTACGATTGTCGTATTTACCTCTTGAGGATGAGTATTGTTCGTAATACATTTTCGCGAGCAATACCTCATAAAGTCCGTGCAGTCTGTCTTTGGAAAAATCAGCGCTTACCTTCTCGGTTAGTTTTATCACTGCCGGCAACCTCTCGCTATCAATCAATGTCTGAGCCACGAAATATCTCAACAGTGCATTAAACGCCTGTTGTGCATCTCCATCGTGGACTGCCTTATTGAGATCTTTCTCCGCGTTATCAGATACCGTGGACGGATAAGCAAAGTCAGGCTGTATGTTTTGAGAATTGGCAGTCATCACGCTGAAGATACAAATTAGGGTTAATAACAGTTTTATGACTCTCATTTATTAAAATTTGAGGTGAGAAAGTAGTATTGAGCTAACGATATGGAATTCCGATGTCACTCTGTCTGTAATACTACTTGGCATCTACTTTGACAGTAGTGCCGGATGAGTGCGCGGAAATCTCCGGGGCGTACTGGCTCTGTATCGAGGCGACTCCGGAGGAGAAGACTCCGGCATTGTTGACGTTCATCTCGTAAGTGAGCAGGTAGGTGCCCGGGGCCATGTATTCCACATGGAGTTGTGTGCGACTGTCGCGGTTCTCGCGGTAGAAACCGACACCCTCGCTCCACATCCATCCGGGTAACTGATCCACGGGTTCGTAACAGGCAGGGCGCTCGTCGATGATGCTCACGTAGCTGAGATTGCGCTTGCAGTGGATCGTGAGCTGCACCTTCACGCGGTCGCCCACACGGAGGGTTTCGACGTTTTCCCAGCCGGTGCCCCGTCTTACGAACAATGTCTTCTCGATATCGAGATCGTCACATCCCACAGCCTTCACATCGGTCATCTTGCGGCCGAACTGGGCGTATACCGCACCGTATGACGGTCCGGTGCCCGAGGTCTCGATATTGAGTTTTTTGCCGGCGTAGCTGCTGAGGTCGGCCCTGAGCCATCCTGTGATCTGCTCGACGGGAGATGTGGGCTCAATCTTGTGGTTGCCTACGGTAATTTCCGTACCATGGGCATCCACCATCCAGTTTGAGCCGCTTGAGAGGATTGACTGCACCACTTCGGTGGTGACGACAGCCGCCCCCCAGTCCGCGCCCTGCTTGCGCACGATCAGTTGCTGACGCAGACCGTCCACCTCCTTGCTGCCGGGCTTGATCAGGGCGTATGCATCCAGCAGGATGGCGTAGTTGTAGAGGGCGTTGACCGACGGGAATCTCAGCCCCTGGTCCTTGGTCATGACACCGAATTCCGAGATGGAGCGCATGAGCTCTGCGGCGAGTATCTGCTCCTTGTTGCGGTAGAGAGCCTCGGCGGCCATCGCCTTATATGCCACGTCATCGTATTTCTTCCAGTCAGTGCTGATTTCCCTGATGGTTCGGTCGATTACAGATTTACCGTTCGAGCTGACTGGTATGTCACCGAACTGAGGCCTCAGGATGGCGTACAGAATATCGGTCTCCCTGACCTTACTGTCATAGTATCCAATCGCCTTCTTGAGCATCGATGATATCTCCTTGTCGGCGGGCAGCCACCCGAGGGATTTAAGATCGGCCATCATGGCCAGGACATTTGAAGTCACCCATACCGACGACTCGTTGCACCACTTTGACCATTTCCAACCGCCGTCCTTCTGCTGGAGGTCGGTCAGGATATCAAGAGCCTTGGAGATCGAAGCCTCCACCTGTTTGTTATCGAGAAGCATGGCGAGGGAAGCCATCCTCTCGGTGTCGCTCTGAGCCGCCTGTACCCATGGTGTGGCATTGAGAAGTGCGATCTTGAGATCCTCGTTCTTCTCCAGCATCGAGACGAGAGTGGAGTCAGAGGGATTGTCGCTCCAGTGCCTGATGGCATCGGCCAAGCGGGGATTATCCTTGGTGAGACCGCGTGCGATGCCGGCCGAGTAGAGGGCGGCTGCGGCAGAGTTGGCATAATTGTCAATCTGAGTGCGTAGGCCGGGTAGGGCAGTCAGGATAGTCCATGAAGGATTCTCCATGAATGTGAGCGAGATTCTTGCGTCCTTATCATCAGGCAGCTTTGTAGAAAATTCTGTCTCGCCGGGATTGAGATAAAAGGGAGTGGTCTCGATAAGCGCAGCCTCCGAGGGCAGTATTCTGATAACAGATTGCTCACCATCGCTGAAATCACCATTGGAGGTACGTATGCTATAACCGATAGCCTCGAGGTCTTTGTCTGCTGTAATATCTGATGAGACTGTGGCGGATATACCCGGGGCAATTTCCTGTCGGAATTCTTTCCTGTCAAGGACTGCACCGGTGACGGGATTGAACAGTTCGATGACTGTGGTAGCTGTAACGGTGTCCTCGCTGTTGTTCATGACAGACGCAAGTATAACCGCACTGTCGCCCTGACGCAAGAATCTGGGCAGATTAGGCTGCACCATAATGGGTTTGGCGGCTACGAAATCGCGCACGAGTTTTCCGAGCTTGAAATCCTGGGTCCATGCCAGAGCAATCAGACGCCATGTGGTATTGGCATTTGGCAAAGTGAATGAGTAGCAGACGTTGCCGTCTTCGTCTGTAGTGAGCATAGGAGCCCATACAGCCAGAGGCACATAATCGGAGCGATATTCGAAATTGTCGTTTTGCTGAGAGTCTGAAGATGGATTCGTTTCTCCTGTGTCTCCATCTTCTTCAGATTCTTCAACATCCATGTCTTCATTCTCCATCATATCAGCCGAAGCGAAAGTAGCTGCCTCGGGTATAGCACCAGAATTAGTGAGCACGGCCGACTTACGCATTGTGCCATATCCGTATACTACATAATCTTCAGGAGCGTCGTATCTGATCCACCCTGAAAGAGTTTTCCCATAAAAGTTGAATTTGGGAAGAAGGAAGGATTTAGCCTTTGAGACATTAGGAGACGATACATTAAAGCTACGGTAGAGGTAAGGTATATAATCAAGATTGAGTGGACAAAAGACAGATGAGCCGTAAGCGACCACTGCTGGATCGTGATCAGAGATTGATTCGAGTGCTTTGTTGTACATATCAAGTATCAAAGCTGACTGCCCGGTACGTCCATCAGATTCAGAGATGCGAATCTTCCATGTTTCTTCGCTGCCGGGCACGAGTCTATCCCTGAATGACTCGCCGACAATTTTCAGTGATCTATTTTGTCTTTTGCGTTCGACGATTATTTGCTTTTTGCAAATAATCAGATTGTTTACACTGAAAATGTTGACATACACACGTTGCATTCCGTCAGGAATAGAGACCGGAATCCGGTGATATCCCTTATCGTGCCGGGTCACGAAGATATCTGAAAGTTGACCAGCCCCGTCCGATATAGTGCAATATACCCAGGTGTCACTGAAAGGAGTTCCATACAGGATATCACACTTACCATCGTCAACCGTGTATTCTGACATTGGCAACCAGATTCTGTCATTTCCCGGCACTACATCGCTATTGACATTGTAGATTTCAATTGTTGTCTTTAGCGGTTCTGCGACATCGGTGTCATCGGTGGAGACAATGAAATTATACGTACCGGGGATAACGTCCTTTAGACTGATTTCGCCATTGTATTCACCATCGGCAATTACTTTACCGCTTTTTTCTGTCAGTTTCCACTTCAGCGGCATATCAACAGTAGAACCATCGGCAGCATTTACCATAATAGTCGGAGAGAAAGGAGCATTACCATCGATCACATCGTTACAGAAGAGTGAGATATAATACTTCTTACCGGTGGAAAAAACAAAGTTTGTTGAAGATTTCGTACCTGTTGCAGACTCAGCTTCAATAGAGGCATTGAAAAAGGAGTACTTCTTGTTTTCTGCAAAAACACTGGCTGGTATTACAACCGACAATTTGCCATCATCACCTGACACTGTTTCGCGGTAGAATATACGAGGTGACGTATCGCGCCACCACGCCCAGGATCTGCCCGTAATTATTATGGTGGCTTTTGTATTAGCAACAGGAATACCCGAAAAGGTAGTCAGGTTAGCAGTGATGGTCACGTCGCCCTTTGATGGCGTATCATTAGTGGCTACGGCATCTGTGATTTCAAAGTCGGGAAGCTTGAAGTCACTTACCATCACATGATGAGTGCCAATTATGCGTGCTCTTCGAGAAGATTTCTTCCCTACCTCTGGAAATGATACCTGAATGGTGAAGTTGCCTGTGAGACCGGCTGTGGGCAGATCAAACTCTGCCTTCGCGCGCCCGAAATTATCGGTAACACCCTCTATTGAGGCTACTTTCTGGGAATTGGCATCTAATAATATAATATTTATTCTGCGGTTAGTGCATACATTTTGTTGGGCACGGGAAGCAAGTTTGTTGTGTGATTCGGAAACAACGGCCAGTAATTGTAATTTTTCACCCGGATGATAGATGCTTCGGTCGGTAATCACGGAGGCGTGGTATATAGCAGAAGTATCTACATGTGTGTTTATCCCGTCAACGCTGACCGAGGGAAAGTCTTGCTTGATTCCATTATAGAAGAGAGATAGGAATCTTTCACTATTGATATCCGGCACGGAGATCAAACCATCACTGTCAGTTTTCCCGGCCTTGATGTCTGCCTTCCCGTTTTGTATTAGAGTGACATCAACCCCTTGTATAGGTGCTCCGCTCACAGGATCAACGACAGCAACAGCCGGCTTATTTACTTGCGACATCGTCACCGGGTAAAGGGATACACATCTGAGAGTGGTCGTTATATATGGATCTTTTGTTTTATCTTCACCCGGAATCACGGGAATGATTTTGTAGTATCCAGGGTCAGAAAGCGAAAGGTTAACGACTGTGTCGATCTTAAAGGGCGCAATACCATCAAAGTTGATTATATATGTGGCTATGGGCTTTTCTCTACCTTCCAGCTCACTCTTTTTTATTCTAAATGTGTTGTCCCCATCTTTTTCCTTATAGATATTTAAAGTAAGAGAGGGTGAATTCTTATTAGATATTTTGATCTCGAACGGGGTGCCTACCGCACATAATGAATGTGAATTACAAGTCACATATGGTCTGGTGACTTGACCGATAAGATCAAGAATATCCTGTCTGAACGGAGTTTCAGGGAACAGATTCAGATAATCGTTGGCCAGATCAAAAACCTCATGTCTATACTGTGTCTCGCTGTCTGTGACTTGTGTGGATGATTCTTCTTCAGCATAATACAGCTCGTCTTCGACAGCGGGGGCCGAATCATAAGGGTATGATGAACTAAGCTCTGTGAAGATATAGCCTGCATAGCGGTTGTCACTCATCTCTTTAAGTAGATTCATCAGGAAGTCAATATGAGACTTTCCATAAATAAATCCTGCTTTCTCACATGACCAGTATATATAAGGGGCGCTTCCGATTTTTGAATTGTCAAGAGCCATTCTCAGTACTTCCTTTCTGAAATCATCTTCACTGCAGTCGATTGACAATCTAACGGCATTACAGTAGGCGAAATCAAGAAGTGTAGGTACGTAGACGGCAGCCTCCGAAGAGCATGTAATGATATTATCATAATTCGTGATATCACACTTTGATAAAGCCCTTGCATTTTCACCGGATATAGATTCAAGTGCAAGACCGCAAATTTTAGACTCGAATTGAGCTGCACTCCATTCTGTAATGTTATCGGGCAATGGAGTCAGTGGTATATCTCTAAAATAATATTTCCATCTCTCATTGTCATAGAAGCTATAGTACATCTGTGAGAGCAGGGAAAGGAAGATACCGTGCAGATTGTCTTTTGCGAAGGTATCACTAATCTGTTCGGTGGTCTTGATTACTGAAGGAATGCTGTCCTGGTCAATCTGAGCCTTAGCAATATAAAGGCGTATCAGGGCGTTGATCGCTGCTTGAGCGTCATGTCTGTCAACAGCCTTCTTCAGATCCTTGTCGGCATCAGCCGATACTGTGGCAGGAAACGCGAAATCGGGCTGGATCTTTGACTGATTGGATGAGTGGGCAGACATCATTGTGATAATTAACAGGATAGTGAACAGAAGTCTTGTTGCTCTCATAATGGAAATATAAATATTAATTATGTATAAGAGGGTCGTTTACCTTCATATACATAATTAGATTACCGAAATACGGAAAAGATTATCTAAGAGTCAATTTTACGACATTTTCCACGTGCTGGGTGTGGGGGAACATGTCAACGGGCTGCACTGCATCCACCTTGTATTTGACATCGAGCAGAGCCAGATCGCGAGCCTGTGTGGCGGGGTTACAGCTTACGTAGACGATACGTTTGGGTTCTGCCTTCAGGATGACATCCACCACGTCACCGTGCATTCCGGCTCTCGGGGGATCAATTATCATCACATCGGGGCGTCCGTGCTTCACTATGAATTTCTCATCGAGCACATCCTTCATATCACCGGCATAAAAGATGGTGTTGGTGATACCGTTGACCTCAGAATTTATCTTAGCGTCTTCTATAGCCTCCGGCACATACTCGATACCTATCACCTGCCGGGCCTTGTCACTTACGAAATTGGCGATAGTGCCAGTGCCGGTATAGAGGTCATACACCAGTTCGTCACCTGTGAGCTCGGCGAACTCACGTGCAACTTTATAAAGGGTAAGAGCCTGACGCGAGTTGGTCTGGTAGAATGATTTCGGACCTACGCGGAATTTCAGTCCGTCCATATCCTCGATGATATATTCCCGTCCGCTATGCAGCACAGGCACCTGATCGGAAAGCGTGTCGTTGACCTTAAGATTTATTACATACATCAGAGACGTGATTTGCGGGAACTTCTCACGAATCTTGTCCATCAGTAAGGAAATCTTTTCGGGGTCATCCTCACCGAATACCATCACGGCCATCCCCTCGCCGGTAGATGCAATTCTGATCATGAGCGTACGCAACAGTCCCTCATTGGCTTTCAGATCATAAAAAGTATAGCCGTTATCTTTGCCGAATTGCTTGACAAAGGTGCGGAGCTCGTTGGAAATACCACCTTGCAGATGGCACACGTTAATGTCGAGCACCTTGTCAAAAGAGCCCGGAATGTGGAATCCGGCCGCGCGGCGGTCGTCAAATTCCTCACCGCTCTCAAGCTGCTCGAATGTGAGCCAGCATTTGTTGGAGAAAGTGAATTCCATCTTGTTTCGGTAATCCCATATCTCCTCCGAGCCTTTGATCGGACTTATCTCGGGCAGCTCCACCTTAGCGATTCTGGTAAGGGCATCCACCACTTGCTGCTGCTTGCATCGCAGCTGTAGGTCGTATGGGAGGTGTTGCCAGCGGCATCCGCCACAAATGGTGAAGTGTTCACATTTAGGCTCCACCCTGATTTCAGACGGTGTTATCATCTTCACGATATGGCCTTCGGCATACGATTTACGCTTTTTGTCGATCTTGACATCGACGACATCACCGGGCGCTCCAAACGGAATGAATACTACAAGGTCATCAACTCTCGCAACAGCCTTACCCTCAGCTGCCACATCATGTATCTTGACGTTTTCCAGAACCGGACGTTCTTTTCTCTTTCTGCTCATCTCTAAGAATAATTAAAGAATGTATTATGCAATCACAAAGATACGATAAAAAAAGAAAAATCAAATAATCTCATCATATCAAAAAAACGTATGAATCTAACTGATACAAATTTACTTCGTATCCTAACGCAGATTCTACCTGCAAGTGCAAAATTAGGCAATAAATTTGAAGAACTCGGCGACCGGGGTTGAAAAATCAAGTTTCAATCTTGGTCGCTTGTTTATTTTGATGATTATTTCTTTTAGCATTTGGTCTGAGATGTCATTGAAGTCAGTTCCTTTAGGGATGTATTGTCGGATTAGTTTGTTGTGATATTCAATGCATCCTTTCTCCCAGGAAGAATGAGGATGGGCAAAGAATATCCTTGTTTTCAGGCGTTCGGCTATAAGGAGATGCTCTGCAAACTCGCTGCCATTGTCCGTTGTAATGGAGCGGATTTGAGGTAATTTTGTATAACCTTAGATTTGCATCGGCAAACCGGAACTGAAATATAAATGGTAAATTTGCAGT
>CAZBWZ010000003.1:0-54688 GCA_964495725.1 uncultured Bacteroides sp. | reverse complement strand
GTGCCGTAAGTGACGTATTGATAGTGGCGTTTGTCAAGGAGGTTATCGGCTGTAAGCGACAGGCGTACTTTGCTGCTTACGTGCCAGAGGGCTGATGCGTCAAGAAGGACGAGGTTATCGGTTTTCCCATCTGGAAATCTGGTGAGAAAGTGCTCCGCGCCTGTAGTAAATTGCCAACGGTCATGAGGCATAATGGTGGCATAAAGTTTCTGATTGAAAGAGTGGGTGCTATTGTCAGTGCTACCGATTTTCAACTGCGTGAATACGTAGTTTGCGTCATAGTTCACAGAAAACCACTTACTCAGGCTCCCCTTGAAATATGGTTTTAAGCCAAGGGTCTGCTGGCTGTAACCTTCCACAATGTTGTCGCGCATCGATGCCGCCGAGCTCGTGGAGGCATTCACATCCATGCCGATTACCATGCGGCTATGGCCGAGTCCTTTGCTGAGACCGCCGCTTATGTTCCATAAATGACTTCCCGAGAGCCTGTCAGCGTACGTTGAAACGATGAAATCATCAATGAACAATTGGTTTGACATAAATGAGCTGCGGCTATAATTGTAGGTCAGTGAGGCGTTAGCAAAAAAAGATGAGAGGGGATTGCGGTATTTGTAGCTCGCTGTCGCGGCAATATTCTGCGAATACTTGTCAATGTCGTTGGCGATGAAAATATTGCGGTAATCTGACATTACGGGTACATCGATATTCATATAAGCTTGAGGCGAACTGAGCTGATATGAAATGGAGGCGGAAACCTCACTTTTCGACGATGTTTTCTTACGTATATATACTCTTGGGAATAGATTAATGTAGTTGTGCCGGCTGTCTATGCTATGATTCAGCCATTTCGCCTGTATCTTGGTTGACAGAAGCCAGCCATTACGCTCGTAGTCGAGTTGAGGAGTGGCGTACAAATTTGAAAGGAAAGTGTTGGAATACCGCGAATTGTCGAAACTGCCCATTCCAGACAGTAATAGATCCAGACGATGATAATTAAAATCAACACCACCGTTGATATAGAATTTCCAGAAACGGCCCAGCTTACCCCAACGAGTTTCAGTGGTGCTACGAAAATCAGTGGTACTGACGTTTTGTATAACATTCTCCTCTCCAAATACAGCCAGTCTGTCGGGACGATGCACGAACGTATTTCGAGAAGTCAGTTCAAAAAGTTTCTTGTCGTTGCGTTTCACCAGTTTCAGATCATTTTCGGCCGAGAGGTTGCGGCGACGGATACGCTGGTCAAGCTCAAAAGACCCGGTTATGGCAGAATGCGAATTATCCCATACTCCATCAATCGTAAGTTTGTCTTTCAGGAAATAACCACGTTTGTTAATCTGCATGTTGAACTGTGCCGAGATATCATGACTTTGAGTACGTATGGTATTGTTCTTGATAAACTCCGGAATTGACTGGCTGAAATAATCAGTCCGCAATCCGGAATTATAATCGAGTCTGTTGCCTACATAATTCAGCTTGATCCGTATCGAGGTGTCACCACGCTTCCATGCCGTGATTGAGTTGGCAAGCCACGACAGATTATCGCGGGTTCGCTTCTCATTGAGCGGCGCGTTGACAATATCAGCAGCTATGTACTCAGGCCATAACGACTCAGAATAACCTGTGAATGACATGTCGCTGAAGTCATGTTCGGTAATCTGCACGTCAGGATTCCATCCTGTGTTGCCGCCGCGAACGGTCAGGATACTCTGAATCTTCGGAGCAATACGCATGGCGTATAGCGAGCCGTCGTATAACATCGGTTGCACGCCGGTCCCGGCTTTGGCTACGCCCACCCATTTGCCTTTTGCACCTTCGTTGAGCTTGATATTGATACCTGCCTCTTCGGGAAACTCAATGCCTTCAAGAGCCTTTACAGGCTGGTGATTCTCCATCACCTCCACCGACTTTACATCCTTATGTGAAATATTATTGGTGGCTAATCCATATTGTCCTCCCAGGAAATCATCTCCGTCGATATAGAACTTGTTGATAGGCCTGCCCTGATACTTTATCGTACCGTCTTCCTCGACCTTAATGCCGGGTAAACGCTTGATTACATCGATTATGGCATTGTCGGTGGCATTGGCATATCGCGAGACATTGAATACCAGAGTGTCGCCCTTTGCGTAGATGTCGGGAGCCTGCACAATCACATTTCTCAATTGTGTTGTCTTCGGCCACATTTCCACACCTTTGGCGAAGTCATGGTCTTTTGATATCTTGAGAGACTCATATCCCATGCATCGGATAGAAATGGAATCTGTGGAGTCTGATATCTTTATCTTGAAAATGCCGTCAGTATTCGACGAAGCAAATGCAATGGCTTTTCCTTGCCTGTTGAGCGCTTGCACAACTGCACCGTTGACAGGCTGCCGGGTTTCTGCGTCAACGATAGTTCCGGAAACCGTTTCCGGGACTGCTGCCGATGCCGACAGCAGTCCGAGGAAAAGGCATAGTATAGAAAAGCTGTATCTCTCCATTATCTCCAGTCACGCTCTATATAATCAAAAGGTAGCTCGATAGGGTCGTAGGCATTGAGCATAGGATTGCCATTCTCGTCGGATACAGTGATATGCCCGTGGCCGCCGGCTTCATAGTAGGCGTAGGGATTCACATCATAGCGGTGTTTCGTGTCATAGTATTTAGCTCGCGAAGTGGAGTTGTAAGGTACTTTGTATATCGTTATGGGTCTGTCGGCTTTTGAATTGATTCCTATACATTCAAAGAGATAGTCTCCGTCTCGATCCGTGGCCTTCATTATCAGCCCGGGTAGCCCGTGCAGTTTCCAAGGTCCTTCCATAATTGGTATATCCTCAGAATAGAAGACTGTCCATTCACGACCACGGAAATTACAGATAGCGGAGCGACATTCATAGCCGAGCACATCTGTCACGCTGTCGGTCTGTGTCCAATCGATCAGCGGCGTATCCTCCTCATAGCGTATCCAGTCCATGCATATCTTTTCGGTATGGGTGAGTCTGCCTTCAGGATAATTCTTGAAGATTGTCATGAACTCACCGTTGGATAACTTTCCTTCCAGAGCGGCTTCGGCAACCTGTTCCTGTGTAATGTTCATGAGCAGTGAATCCACTGTGAGATTCTTGTAGCTGGAGAATTTTGACAGACCGTCAGGACCAATCTGCAGTAACATACGGTCGGTAGTGTGGTTGTCATCGAGCTGGCCGGTCGTGTCATTGCACCATGAGTAGTGGTAGACAAACTCCATTTTCTCGGGTGCGATAGTCTCGGTCTCGGGTACCGTGCCCTGGAATATGCCGAGGGTGCGGCGCATCACTTTAGCGGATACGGACATCGCCATAGTCATGATGGCCATAAGGATGATTGTTGTTTCCTTCATTTCGTGGTAGTTTTGTTTCACGATGCAAAGTTATCATGTTCCTCTCCCATGAGACGAAAATAATCATTACTCAAACATTATGGAATTATTACTAAATTATTACTGTCGGAAAAATTGCGGTCAACATCAATGTGTTGTCGTGATTTTATGATTAATTTTGTGACATGGAAAGGAAGATTAAGATTCTGTATATGCTCTCAATCGTAGCAATACTTGCCTTTCTGGGTATGCAATGCTATTGGTTGTATGGCCGCTATGAATTTTCGTTGCGGGAGTATGAGGACGTGACAGGGGATAAGATCACTGCTGCCATCAAGGAATATGATGAGGTAAGGGCACGCACCTCCACCGTCACTAAGGAGACTACGAAAATACAGTCGGTGTTCAACATGAATACTGATGTAGATTCCGTCGGCAACCGCAAACGCACCGTCACGGTTACCACCCGTGAGCTGGATGGTAAGAAGCTGCTGGGAATCACCGAAAAACGAAAGCTTACACCGGAGGAGATGGAGAGGCTGCAGAAGCTGGTCATCGACTCGCTGGAGATGGTCGATGCCAAGGTGGCTACAGTGGATGCCTCAACTGCACCTTCTGACGGCACCGCCTGGAATGCCATGAGAAATTTTGAGAACGAGATACAGTCTCCCTTTACTGTGGTGGGGATTGACTCGTTGCTGAGAAAGCACGGACTCGATGCCGAGATCTCTCTTGTCGTGATGGATAGCGTCACATGGTATCCTGTCACCGTGCCACATTCATCCGTGCTGTCTCCATCTATCAAGGTCATCTCTCCTTATTCCGAGCTTGAAAGAAAAGCCGTGGTGATACGGTGTAAGATACCTATATCGGATGTGCTCCGCTCGATGGGATGGACACTGATATTAGCCTTGATCCTGTCAATATTGCTGATATTATGCCTGGTGTGGCAGATAAAGACCATAGCTACGCTGACACGGCTTGACAAGATGCGCAACTCGTTTATATCCACGATGATTCATGAATTGAAACGTCCGATTTCGACATTGAAAATGTGCGTATCCGGTATCGACAATGATAAACTGATGGAAGATGACCAACTGCGGCATGAGCTCACCGGAGAGACACGCATTGCGCTCGACAACCTTTCGGCATATTTCTCCAAGCTGCGCGACATAACATTCAATAACGTAGAGCAGATTCCGCTCAATGTAACCTCATTCAACCTGGCTGCACTCGTTGATGGAGTTATCAATTCCGTCACATTGCCCAGTGCTAAGGAGGTGGTGCTTGAAAATACTGTTGCGGCAGATTATGAGATTTATGCCGACCGCTCGCATCTCATGAATATACTCACGAATCTGATTGAGAACGCGATAAAATATTCTGGCGATGAAGTGACGATAAAGATAAAAGCCGTGAGGACTCCAGATGGTTGCCAGATTACTGTCGAAGACAATGGCAACGGTATCCCCGCCGCTGATATAAGCAGGATTTTCAACCGTTTCTATCGTGGCAAAGCATCATCGACCGACATTCCAGGGATGGGGCTCGGCCTCGCGTACGTCAAACTGCTGACTGATGCCCATGGCGGCGATATATCGGTGGAGAGCGCCGAGGGCATCGGCTCAACATTCCATATACAGTTACCGCAATGAAAAAGATACTGCTCGTGGATGATGACCTGAAGAACTCAATGCTGCTCAAGCGCTTCATTGAGGCCGAGGGATATGAGGTGACATACGCTCCAGACGGCAGGGTAGGGATAGAGCTATACCGCGCGACGCACCCTGACCTGATTCTCCTCGATATTAATATGCCGGAGATGAACGGCTTTGAGGTCGCGCAGACTATCCGTGAAACTGATAGACGTGTGATAATCTTCTTTCTCACTGACCGTACCGACAAGGTTGACCGCCTGTATGGCTTCAAACTTAAGGGAAACGACTATATACCCAAACCATTCTATCCCGAAGAACTGATAGCCAAGATTAATGAAAGGTTTGAGAGCGATATTACCGCGCAGGATGTGGAGTATCAATTGGGCGACACGTTGTTCCGGCCCAATCTCGCATCATTGACATATAATGGCGAGACACACTCCCTTTCAGTGCGCCAGACAGAGATCTTATCTATACTCGCTCAGAATCTGGGCAAAGTTGTTGACCGGGAGGTAATCCTCAATGCCGTGTGGGGTGACAGCAGTTATGCAAACTCTCTTGCACTCAACGTACAGATAAGCTATATCCGCAAACTCCTTGCCGACCCCGCGATAACGATAACCTCTCTGAAAAAGAAAGGGCTGATGCTGATGATTCAATAGTGGTGCGAAACAATCGGACACAATATTTGTGTAAGGAAAAAACCGACACAATGTCTTCTGACTGCCGGATAATTCTTATCTTTGCATCCGGGGCGTTGCAGAGGTGTTGCCTGAGCCGCTTCTGACATCTCATGTGACGAGAAGAAGACTTGGGTAAAAACACCATCTGTTGACGGTGCCTGAACGTTATAATAAAAAGGAATTTATCATGCGACAGATAATACAACATTTCACTGACGATGACCTGTATAAGTTTACGATGTGCTGCGCGGTTATTGAATGTTTTCCACGTACTCAGGTCAAATATAGGTTCAATGACCGTGACAATACAGTCTATCCTCCCGGATTCGCCGCCCTTGTCACTGAGCAGATCGTCATGCTGGAGAATCTCAGGATCACCGATGAGGAAATAGCCTTCTTGCGTAGAAAATGCAACTTTATCCCCGCATGGTTCATGAGCTATCTCCGTGGCTTCCGCTATGACCGCGAGTGGGTGAAAGTGAGCCAGGACAGCGAGGGACATCTGCATATAGAGATAGAAGGCTGCTGGAGCGACACGATCCTGCTTGAGGTCAAGATCCTGGCGATAGTATCCGAGCTGTATTACATGGTCACAGGCGAAAACAGGCTGTTTGACTACCTGGAATACTACCGGCGGTCGTATGATAAAGGCCGCCGGCTTATCGATGCCGGATGTATGTTCAGCGACTTCGGCACACGCCGGCGTGCCTCGTTCGAGGCCCAGGATACCACCGTCCGCGCCATGTCCGACTGTCAGGAGGCGATGCACGGCCCCGGACGGTTTACCGGCACCAGCAACGTGTATCTGGCGATGAAATACGATCTCACTCCGATAGGCACAATGGCACACGAATTTGTATGCGCCATAGCCGGCATGTACGGACCGCTGATGGCCAACCATATAGCGATGACCAAATGGGCGCATACATATCGCGGGGCCTTGGGTACATTTCTCTACGACACCTACGGATGGCAGATATTCAGCCTGAATTTCTCGACCGATTATGCCAATATGTTCAAGGGGCTGAGAGTAGACAGCGGCGACAACCGCGAGCAGCTTGACCTTATAATCGACAAATACCGCTCTCTGAATATCGATCCGCGTACCAAACAGATTGTGTTCAGCAACGCGCTCAACGTAGACCGTGCGATTGAGATACAGAAATACGCCGCCGACAAATGCCTCCCGTCGTATGGCATAGGCACACACTTCACAAATGATTTCGAAGGCGTCAAGCCCATGAATATCGTGATAAAACTCACCGACGTGAAGATCACCGAGTCGTGGCCGTTCTATTCCCAGACCTGCAAGCTCAGCGAAGACAAGGGCAAATACTCGGGCGATAAGGCCACGGTAGACCGATTTCTGGCTACCCTTAATCTGACATATCGCTGACACGGATATGCCGCAACAATCCTAAAGGGAATCCGGAATATGGCTTACCGCACAAGCCGTAGTCGCAGAGACACGTGATCTTATTGCTGTTCCCATATGATTTCCTTACAGTGAGGACAGACAGTGGTCTGTGGGGTGACGGGTTTGCCACAGACCGGGCATACATCATAAGCCGAAGCAGTGTCATATACCGGCGCGGGATTATTACCGCCGACATCATAATTCAGCACACTGTGAGCATGTTGAGTGCCGAGCATATTGATCATGTCGAGCTCGGCGCGACATTCCTCAATTCCCATTCGCGCACCTTGTATGACCACTTGCATATATCGGTCGGTCTCACCATTGTCTTTATGGTACTGCCAGATGGTATATACAGCCGGTCCGTAACCATGGTTGGCGGCTTTGTAGAGCCAGTGCAAGCCATTTTCCGGATCCGGCTCAGCGCCCTTGCCATTAAGATACATATAGCCGACATTGCTCTCGGCAAATGAGTTACCCTGCATCGCGGCGCGTTCAAAAAGTTTTATGGCCCGGCTTTCATCCTGCTCGACACCGTCGCCCTCGGCATATCTGATACCAAGATTGCAGAGTGCGTACATATTACCGCCGACAGCCGCGCATTTGAAGAGCTTGACAGCGAGTTCAGGATGTCTTTCATCGCCGTATTTCTCCAATATCCCAAGCATTACCAATCCATCGGGATCTCCGGCCAATGCCCCTTTCATGGCGGAATCAAAGGCGAGGTTATAGCGTTTCTGACTGATATACAATTCGGCCATTCTGCTATTCGCATGAGGCGAGCCGTCATCAGCCGCGTCTGAAATAGCAGACCAGTTGTCTTCATTTACCATCGTTTCCAGAAAACGATAATACTCTTGTATCTCAGCCTTGAATTTCTCCTCATCCTCAGGATTGGTATTTGTGATGCGCCCGTTTTCATCTTTAAACGGTATTGTGGCTACAAGACCATAATCAAATTTTTGACCATGCTCCAACGACTCGAATATCTCCCACATCCGATGCCTGAACCATTCCTGATAATAGATCGTGTCTATCTCTTCATCGGTCGGAACAGTGAGATGAAGCTGTCCGTGATCGGAATCGATCACCAGATGTTCTTTTCCGTCATCCTCGTTTGTCTCATCCCCGGAATTTTCTTCCGTTTGCTCTTGCCGACCCCACAATTCAAGGAAGCCGGTATCCGGAAGCTCCTTATCAAGCAGCGTATTGATAATTACCATCTTAGCCGCATGGGCCAGATTGTCGTGAACTCGCATTATCCAATCCGTTACTGCAAATATATGGTTGACGTCATTACTGTTTATTCCATTGAAGAAAGAGCGGGGCGCATCAAGAAAGCCGATGATATGCTCATGTTCCTCTTTGGTCATAAAGGGCAAGATCTTACGGTATTCAATAGTGTTGAGCACATCTTTAAGAGCTGTTTCGTATGAACCGAGCCACCCTATAAGATTTTTTAAATCCTCATCACCTGTAATATTCGCATCATTCAGCTCTTTGATTATGTCTTGCTTTACGGGTAAGAAATCGTTTGAGATACGATGCGTGATGGTCTGCGCATAATATATCGCCGAGTATGCGGCCTCGATCAACTCAGTATTTCCAGCCTTTGATAACGCCGACGCCCTCATGGCGCCATCAATCTCCTTGACTCGCGCTGTCAGTGATTCAAGATACTGACGATGCTCATCTATCGGTACATTATCTACCTCATATTCTCTATTATTGTAAATGAAATACTTGACCGGAACTTTCCCTTTGGATAATGCGTCAAGCGTAGCCATATCACTGATGGCTTGAATATATTCAAGAATAATCCTTCGGTTGATGTCATTGATAGGGTGTGCATCCGCAGCTGCTGCATCAGCATCAGAGACATCAAGTATGCTTCGATTAAAGAACGGCTCGACCTCTTTGGGGTAGATGGACCATTCGATTTTCTTATCAAGTATTTCCTTAAAATTGTCCCAGGTCAGTTCCTGGACAGAGGGATTACCCTCTCTCGCTTGATTCAATAAAGCTTCAGATACTTGAGCCTTTAGAGTATCAGACACCAGATCCCAAGCAGGGATGGATTCCTTGGTATGCTGCCCCTCAATATCAGGCGCGTGGCCGATCCTTTTCTCTATAGATGGATGGGATTCCCATATCTCCTCTATAGAGACACGACTGCGCATATCCTCATCATCATGATATGTCTCGGCCAGATCGTAAGTGGATATATGCAAATCCATGGATTTCATCACAGGCACAGTCAGATTGTATCCTTTCCAATAATCCGTTACAATCTGATCCTGATTATGAAAATTAGCAAGTACGCGATTATAAAAGTCAAATGCTTTGGAATTTTGCTGTATCTTGCATAACGCGGATGTGAATGTTTCTTTTCCTACCAGACGGCAAGCGACAGCATCGGCATCGTATTCCATTTGTCTTGAAAGCTTCATGAAATTCCTCTGCTGACTGCGATACAGCGCATCAAGGACACTACGAAACTTTATGACCACGGATTGAGTGACCCAACCCCAGAATCCCCAGATTCCATCTTCACGACACCAACGCAACATCAATGTATCCAGTCTGTCACGGCGGTAAGCGAGATCTGTAATGATTTTATTGGAGACATACAGTACCGACCCCACGCGCATACTGCTCTGGGCGAAATGGCCGAACTCATGAGCGATAATACTCCTTACCTCCTCGACATTAGTTGAAGCGAAGAGCCCGAGCCCGATAGCCAGATTTTTTCTCACCGGAAAAAATATATTCCAGAAGCCGGTGTTGAAAAACACACAGGCGTTTACTTCAGGATTGACATATATATGTCCGGGCCTCATGACGCCTACGGCCTGCGCCGTTTCCATTATCATGTCATAGAGCTTCGGAGAATCCTCGCGTTGTATCTCCAGTCCATGATTCTTTTCACGTTTGGGAAATATGAATAACGGTTTCATGAGGTACACACCGACAGCGACGATGAATGCCCATAAACCGACGATAAAGATGATTACGCATCCCAGCAGTACGACACCGAATTTACCCAATCGTAAAATCTCCGGAGCGACCTTCTCAAAAAAAGTAGGTAGCACCCATAGAGACGCGTGAAAAGAAAGATATACAAGAGCGGCTCCAAGCGCTGTAATGGTGAGATATACCAATAAGAACAATACGACCTGTGCAAGCACAAGCAGTGATAGACCGGTAATTTTCTTAGCGTGGCTCATCTGCGTGATTATTGAAACATAGAGAATAGTATCATACAGGCTGATAGTCCGAGAAGGATCAGCAGAGGTATATCTTTCTTCTTCTCCTGCATGTTGCGAATAAAGTATCCAAATATGACGATTAGTCCTATAATTCTGATGACTGTCATTTCCTGTGGGTGATTTTGATATTCATGTTGGAATTGTCAATTTCTATTTTACCTAAGCGGCCGAGGACTGATTGACCAAGAAGGAGTGGGGCTCTCTGGTTCCGGACCACTGACGCTCTTACATTTTCCAGCTCCAATCCACCAAAGTTTACCTTCCGCAGATTCACTACGGTGCCTTCAGTTATGTCACCGTTAGCATCCATATAACGGGCGGAGCCAACAATGTCGGTAGGCTTGATATAGTCATTCTTGAGCATGAAGTTTGCTTCAACCATAGACATGGTAACATCCGCGGCCCCCGTGTCAAACACAAAATGCAAAGGGAGATCATTGATCGTACATTTCACCTTGGTGACCCCGCCTTCTTTTGTAAAGGGTACTTCCACGATCTCAGTCTGATATTCTGTCAGCTCATCTTGTCTTTTTGTTTCTTCAGGAATGACTCCGGCATCATTTTTAGCAAGGATATCGTGATATTCAGATAATTCGCGGAGGCAATCCAAATCATAGTCCGACTCGATATGTGAGAAATGCCCGAATCCTTTCTCTACGGCATCTTTAAGGAATTGAACGGCCTCATCCGCCTTCCCGAGACGGGCGTATATACATGCCGCGTTGTATAAAATTCCACTAACGTCAGTAGTATCATTAGCCAAAATGTAATGTATTGTCTCAATTGCCTTTTCGGCATTTCCTAAACCGGAATATGCAAACGGAGTCCAGGAGCCTGATGTCAGTAGGGAATCTTTCTCTACTTGCAACACTCGCTCGTAATCTTTGTCCGCATCATCTTTTCTTCCGGCCAGGCGGTAGGCATCGCCGCGTCTTATCAACAGATACGGGTATTCAGCAAGCGAGGGAGCCAGCACTGTGGCGGTATTATAATCCTCAATCGCATCGTCATAGCGTCTCGCATTCAATAAATCCTCTCCCCGTGACAGATATGCAAGAGGATGATCGGGATATTGTGCGACATAACGGCTACGCTCGGTAATACACTCGTCATATTTTCCCATATAGCTTAATATATTCGCCTTGAGATCAACGACATTATAGTCTTCCGGGTTCATTGCGAGTGCCCGGTCCGTATATTCCAGTGCTTTGACAAAATCACTCTTGCTGTAGTAACAGCTGGAAATATTCTCCAGGAACAATGAGTTGGCATCAAGTGTGTTTGCTTTTTCATAATACGATATAGCTTCATCAAAGTCATTATTAGACTGCGCCAAAACAGCAAGACAGTAGGGCCAATATCGATTGGTCGGCTGTTTTGTCATCTGGATTTTCAATTTTGACCTTAGTAAATCAGAGGCATCCGCCGGGAGAGCCTGCATTAAGTAAAAAGCCTTGTCGTCACCATCTATATCCAGGGCCTTGACCAGATCATCGGTTGCCTGTGACCACTTTCCATGGCCGATATACGACTCTGCTCTGAATGAATAGCCGGAAGAATAGTCAGGCGCAAGTTTAATAACCTGATCGAACTGTTGTATCGCGTCCTGCCACCGCTCTTGTGCATTTGCGTTACGTCCCACACCCATGTATCCCATAACGTCACCTTGATCCAGATTTATCATTTCCTGATAATCCGCATCGGCGAGTGCATAGTTTTTCTGTTCATAGTAAAGTTGGGCTCTTGAGTTATAAAAACGGGTATTGGCGGGATCAATCTGTATGGCTTGAGATAGATCGGTTAGCGCTTTGGCAGTATCATTCATTGAAGCATATACCTCCGCACGTGATTCATACGCCAATGAGCGCCACTCCTTATCTTTCTTCGGAAGTCGTTTCAGCGCATTGTCAATAGCTGTGAGCGCTTTGCCATATTCCTGATTGCCAAAACGCAGAACAGAAATATACACATAGGCATACCCATTGTCCGGATGTTCTGACAGCTCTTTGTTGAACCAATCAAGAGCATCTTGATTCTTACCTTCCTGATATGCCTCCACTCCACGGGTGTAGGCATATGTGTCGGGTCGCTTGTTTTCTGACTTTGCCCACAATGATACGGTCAAAGCAAAAAAAATGATCAGAAAAAAGATTTTTAATTTCATATTCATGTTGGACTTTATACAATGATATATACCACATACAATGATATATACCACAAGTCTTAATTGGTAAACACAAAAAATTTTATATTTGCCAATAGTAGATTAAAGACATTGCGATATATTTCTGTTTATCGTAGTCCCAACTTTGGCTATGAAGCCTCCCTATATCTTTTCTATAGTAAAATGACCAATCAACATGTTTCCATCCAATTCCCAAGCCTGCGCACCAAGACATTTCTGTTTCCACATCTTCAACTCTTACAGCATTATATTGATATTGTCCATAAATATAGAATCGAGAGTTTTCAGATGTATTGAATAGGTTAAATTTTAATTGGCCAATAATTGGCATATGGAAAGCGGTTTGCAATTCAGATATCTCATAGGGAAAGTAATCTCCGCTCACATAAGAGATATCATCATAACCAATCAGTCCGGGCTTTAATCCAAATGCAAACTGCACTCTATCCCTATAGTTACCAATTCTAAAGAACAGTCCAATATTATAATACATTATAGGGACACCTCCCAACTCATAATTATACCCCCAATCCATAAAGTCTAAGCCGATATTTACTGTACCTCCATTTTGCTCTCGTTCCCACGACTTCAGGGCATTTCTTCGATCTTTCTGTTTCTTTTTATTCATGGAAATATAAGATTGTACAGATTTTCTTGTAAAAGAATCTTTTGCGTAGCTCAATGCCTGGTTATAATCATAAGAAGAGGCGTACTCTCCCAGACTCCGAGCTTTTGCAATGGCCAGCATGTTACTAACCTGATCCGAATACTTACTATCTGGGTATTTTTTCATGAATACCAGCAATGATGTAACAGTCGAATTTTTTCCTAGGCCAGTAAACTCATGGTATTCCATAACGTCATCATATGCTTTTCGATTACCGTATGAAAGGTTATCTCTGCTTATCTGTGAGAATTCATTGTAAGCACCTCCAAAGTTTCCTTCATTATAATGTTGAATACCCTTTAACTCATGCAGACGTGAGGTAGCTTCGTTTACTTCAGCAGCATCAGGATAGGTGAAAATGAATAATTGGAGTTCATCGATGTTGTTCGCTCCCTTTATCTTTTGCCATTCAATAGCACCTCTAAGCCTATTAATTGCATTTTCTGCATCCTGACGGTAACCCGAATTTGGATTTTGCTGTAAATATTGTTCATACGCATTAATCGTATTTAGTGCCACCACTTTATCCCATACTTGTTTCTCAGCTTTTTGTTTAAGGGCTCGAATTGAGCCCTTTGCTACGTTATCATACCAATGGTATTTCGTGCTGGACAGATAACTTTCATATCCGGCAACTGTATTCGATGACTTGGCCTTATCCCATAGTTTTAGCTCATCCGCACGATTTCGTATTTCTTGCGTCTTGCTTCCTGTTGGATAATCTGCAATATACTGATTATACTTGTTGAGATCCTTGGAGTCAATTATAGCATTAAAGCGTGAAGTCTCCTGTTTTTTGAGCTCTTTAGCGCGTTGTTCTGCTCTCTTAGCCGTTTGCATTAAAGATTGAGCCTCCACAGTATTACTATTACTCACGGAGGTAACCAATATTAGAGAGAAGAGAATATAGCATAAGGATTTCATTTAATTATTATTAAGGAGTTGTTCCAACTTAAGCCGAATATTTTTCAGTTCATTAGGTGTCTCGCTGGAAGGTGATTTCAGGATATTAAGAATAAGATGGATCTGATTTCCCAGATAAGTATTTTTCCAGTCATCATAAGAGATATAGCGTTGATAGACAATAGAATTTGAGAGCTTATCCTGGTGCTCTATAGCTTTTTGATTACGCATTGCAGTTAGTTGAATTATCAGATCTTTCTCCATCTGTATCAAGAATTGGATAATCTGAGTGATGTCCTCCTTATAATTCTGCAATAGGGGTAGCCTATTTTGATATTTGCTGTATGCCGGTGTGCCTTTGGTAGAAATGAAAGCCGGAATTGCAATCTCCTCAATGCTATATTCATCGTAGGGAATATATAGGAAGTTAGAAGCCATACTGATGAGTCGTCGTTGCAATGTGTCGTTTGACGCTTCAAGACGCTTGATCGTTATATTTTGTAGTACATCGATTTTATTCTGTAATTCAGAAATATTAAGATCTTTGCTTTCAGTCTCCCTCTGCGCATCCCTCAGCAACCCTTTCAAGGCTGTGTTTGCATTGGTAAGGGAGTCGATAATTGCAGTATTATTGAGCAACAGGACCTCAATATTATCCGGGAGGCTTTCAGTAGTGGATTGATGAACAGAGGTTGTATCAGTGTTCTCTTGGCTCCAGGCTCTGAACGCCAATGTCGAACTTATGAGCACGACTAATATCACATTTCTAATTTTATCCATTTCAATCTCCATAATAGTTCATTGCAGATGTTACCAAACTTATGGCTCTGTTTTCCAGATCAGAGATTGCGGGCTTATTGCCGCCATATATTTTTGTATTCTTGTACTCATTAATTGCGTTGTCTGCCCGAGGTATTAATGTATTCATATAATAATCCTTGGATACACTTTGAAAACTTCCAAGCGCATTGACAAGGCTCTTGACATGATTATAATGAGATTGGGCTATACGACCCGGTAGTAGGTCAAGCGCCTTTACCAGTTCCACATTATTTTTAAGGTACTCTGCCGACCTATAAGCTTTTGCCTTTTGAATCCTGTAGGATGCGTCGCTGACACCATTGAATGAAGTATTTCTTGATAAACGGAGCGCGGTACGATATTCACTGACAATATTATTTATTTCATTAGCGGATGCTACGAAATCTTCTGTTACCGCATTCTCACCCGTGCTTAGTTTGTCAGTCTTTAGAGACGATAACATTGAGAGCATCTCATTCAATCGATCTTCTGGCCATACAGATTTTTGTAGAAGATGATAACTGTATGCCTTCAAATTATAACCATAAGTGGCATCGATCTTCTTACGGTATTCATCTGAAAATTGTGCCTCGATTACGTTCTCGCTTAGGAATCTGTTTAGCTTGTCGTCAAGTTTAATATATGCTGCCCGGCTCTCAGAAAAACCCTTAATGCTATCGAAGGAAGCACAAGATGACTGTAGGTCATTTAAGTATTGGTTAATCAATTCAAGGTGGGATGGTGGAGCTACCCGCGTTTTTGCAAATACGAGTACACCTGCGATAGCTCCGATAGAGAATAATACAAGGAGCAATATTTTTACTGGAGTTTTCATTACTTCTTACCTTTTTAACCATTGTCATCAAGGGTATTCCCACGACTTTTTTGTTTACTTGATGAAGATCCTTTAGCAGCTTTACTAACTTGCTCTTTAGAACCCGAGTTTGATTTTGACGCAGCTTGAGCATTCTTAGCAGCTTTACTAACAACTCCGTCGGAATGTGGCTCGGGTGTCTCAATAATCTGTTTATTAAGTTTCTTTATATAACTATCTACAGTTATTTTCAGATCGTTAGAATAAGGTCCTTTATAAGATTTATCCTTGTTATCGATAATCTTATCTCTATTTAGCTTGAAAGCGTTAGATATCTTATTGAATTGCGTAGATTCATCCAAATCCGTAAACCGTTGAAGAACACTGTCCACGTCATAGGTATTGAGCTTATCAAAAAGATTTTCAAGACCATATTTTTTTAATGAATCACGATGCCATATCCCGGTTGCATTATCTAAATATGCTATGGCTTTAGACAGTGACATCTCAGACTCTGAACTGTTTTGTCCGGATCGATCTTCAATAGTTTCACTCTTTACGTCTGACGGCTTCTCGTACGCACCTGTATAATCATTGTACGCACCTATCTTCTCAATTTTGAGAGGAGGCCAGTCTAATTGCCACGTGAAATTATGATTGTCCAGATAATCATAGGCGGCAACGCAGATGCAGACAACTAAAAAAGTCGCAACTGCTATCAAAAATCCTATTACCCTCTGCTTGAACACACCGGAGTTTGAATATTTCAGGATGCCATTCTCAGGGCTATATCCTTCTATCGGGCTTTCATAGGTATCTTCTGACAGATATTTTGAGCGTAACACCATCTCAGCAGTCTCGCCATTTATCAGCTCAATCGCCCAGTTTTGAGCACGTTCAGCACGATGTAGCTTAATTGTGGGAATTTTATTAAGTAAATTAATGACTCTTTCATATGGTTCATAGCCATTAACCGAGATATTAACAAAAGCTTGGGTTGCTTTACTCTCAGTAATAGTCATAGGTTGATTCCATCTCAGCTTTTCACCATTTACATTTATTGAAGCATCGTTTGTCAAGTCAATGTTTTGATCATGTGCTGCAACAATCCTGAACGAGTCTCTTGAAACAGATTTTTTCCACTCAAAACGTGGTACACCGCATATTTGATTGTTTTCCTCCACACGGGTAGAAAAGGGAATACCCACAAATCCCGGTCTATGGAAGATAAGATCCACAATCTCTCCCAGATTTTTTCGGATTGGATGTCTGAACTGAGGATACTCGGGAGATCTGAAATGAACAGTAACGCCATTCGGTATATCTTGTGAGAACGGGGGACATAAAACCAAAGTTTCGTTAAGGGGTTGAGTGGAAATATCAACCACACTCTTATCAATGATCTCCATTCCATCCTGATTCTCAATCAGGATGGAATGATAGTTTGAGTAAATGGGTTGGTATATCTTCTTCCCAATGATATCTGCTAAGGGATTGAGGAGGGTGTTCCTCTTTGCAAATCTCATTTCTGGGGAAGAAGGCATATATGCGGCGACTTCGATCTCTCTATATTCATTTGAGAATAATGAAGTAAGCCTTTCTCGATTAACTTTGGGGGTAGAGAGCTCTTCTTTGACAGCCTTAATTATAGGTAGTAATTCTGCTCCGCTAACTTCAATACAATTAGGAATATAGATCCATGCGGCAGCATTATCACCTCCTCGACCGGAAATAGAACGTGCGATTGTAATATAAGCTCCATATTCACTGAAGCTTAGAAACATCGCGAATTTAGTCTCATCCTCTGTGTTATATAGCTTAAGAATGTCACGAATGTCTACGACTTTTTTTGTCCAGTCACCGTCGTTAACAGTGAGTCCTTTTAGCGGACCGTCTTTGAATCGATAAATTCTGAATCCAATTTTGTTCATCGCTTGAATATGTTAAAACCCTTTTGAAGTTTTCCGTTTTTAAACCCTTTGGATCTGATTAATAGTTTCTTTACTACATTTTCTGCCGGAGATGCATTGAAAAGGCAATAGTCTTGAAAGCATACTTGTCCCAAAGAGAAAGGTATACGCTCTACCTTACCACCATTGATCTCATAATCACGACAAATCTTTTCAAGACCTTGATAAAATCCCTTATAATTTTCATCAATGTATTTCGACAATACTCTTACGAGTTCTTGTCCCACAACACCAGTTTTATCAACCTTTGTCAGCATCAGGTATATTGCATCCGTTTCAGTCTGGAATATTTTGGTGCGTTCAATGTAACGTAATGCTGCATCGAGGTATTCAGTCTGACTGAGACCTTCATATTTACGATCTTCGCCACCATATTCAAGTACAAAGAAATGAATCTTACGATTTACAGTGCGATTGTCAATCAGAACATTCGTTAAAGTGTCAAGTGACTTGATCTCATCATCAGACATTTCCTCCCCGGCATCAGATTTATACATGCATCGTACGAGCTCACCTGCGAGATCGATACATGTTATCGGATGTGAAGCACCGTCAACATCCTCCAAATCAAATCCCATCTCGTAAGTAGAGTATATAGAGGTACCTTCCGGCAAGGTACCAACATTTCCGTCAGATTTGAATAATTGAGACAAGCGAGTCATGTATCCGTATCCCTGGCAATCCGGATCTTTGGCCATACTCCTTGCTACATTACCGTTGTTGGCCACACTTAATATAGCGCCTAAAGCACAGCTCTTTCCGGATGATGGGATGCCCCAAAAGTAAATTTCAGTTGACATTTTGTTGATTTTTTCCAACTCTCGGGGGCTCCCAAACTTTTGTTTGGATTCTCCTTTTGCAAGATACTGAATAAACCTCCTGTCTATACCGATTGTCAGAAAATCGTTATATTCCAAATAGCCATCTTCTATTAGCCTTTTGAGGACAGAAGCTCTCAGAAGATTAGTGTCTTTTCTGATCACATCCAACAAGTCATTCTGAGAAATCCTGTTGCTCTTAAGACAATTTCTGATTTCATTGCCGATTTCAGCATCCGGGTCATTGACATCTTTATCCGTTTGGATAGCATGGATTTTATCAATTAACGCATTAATATCAAATCCGAGAAATTCCTCTTTCTGGATTGCATTGATCATGCGTCTTGCGTCCAGGCAATGGGAGTCGGTCGGATGCTCTTGGATGAATCTTCTGAGGGCCGCTTTATCATTTTTATCTATAGAATCCCATATTCCACTCCGCACATTATTGTCCTTCTCTTTCTGAATTGATATTATCGTGTGACGGGCCTCGTCGGCATGACGACTGTTTGGATATGTCTTAAGAAAGCTCATAAGAACACTTTCTGAATTGCTGTTTTTAGCATATATCCAATCCTCATCTTCAGATCCGGCAATCAAACGCTGCACTTTTTTCCGAACAGATGCAGAAAAGTAACCCTCAGACTCGTTACATAATTCGTTGAACGTGACGATGCCATCCTTGATGTACTTTACAAGTTCGGCAGCCGAATATTCCTCGATATTGTCGAAAATTGCTTGTTTACTTGGCATATGTATATTGTTTATTATTCTTTAGGATTTGTCCCATAGCCGTTGATGTCTTCCTCGCTACCTCCGAATAACATGACGAAGAAGTAAAATGGAATTATCTGATACCATCCGGAATTACCTCTGTCGTGGCATCTTTTTGCACCTCGTGCCCAAAGAAACCAGTATGCAGGCACTATTGTCAAAATCATAAATAATGCTAACACCGGATTTACATCATTCATTTCAGTAATGGCAAGGAATATAAAGTACCATATTAGAAAGATTATATATGATATTCCGTATTCGGTTCTTCTAATCCTCCCCTTAAAAGAAAATGTGCGCTTAAACATACCTTTATTGTCCAGTACGTCTTTTCCTGTCTCTGCGCTCTCAAGGATAGGTTTAGTGGGAATAATCGGAGGCATAGAAACATTATCAGTTACGGGGGGATAATTATTTACCGTTTGCTCAAACGCAATTTCAGCACCCTTTTGAGCAGGTGCTTCACTTACGGCATGTATTATATCGTCTTTGGACGAGGATAAAACTTCTCCCACTGGTTGAGAATAAAGCAGTTCTTCGATTCGTTTCTTCATTAAGGGAGATAGTTTGCCACTTTTGCTTAATTCATAAATACTAATCTCTCCAGATTGGATAGCTTGGACAATATCCGATGCACTATATTCCCTCAGATTATTGAGTATTTCTTTTTTAGTAACCATAGAATCAGAATGATGGATAGTCGTTATCTTCGTGTAAGTTCAAATGTTCATTACCTTTGCTCCCTGATTGTGTCGTTTTCCCGTAATCATTTATGTTAGATCTCTTTGTGAATAGCTTTTTCTTTGAACTATTATGATTTTCGTCCCCGATTAGCCTTAGTGTACTCTTAGAGTGACGATCCTGGATTATATATGGAAACAGGAGCATCATATAAATAATGATTCCGAAAATTTTCGCTGTAGCAGTAGGAGCTTTCCGAGTGGTAAAAGCAGCTGTAAGACTTTCGATTCCATTGATGGCATTTTTTGCCCCATCGCTCTGGAAATGCATTACATCTTTTTTATAAATTGACTCATTTGACATCTCTTTAGAAGAAAAAATCTTCAATTGATTCTCCCAATTATTTAAGGCATCCTTTATTTCACGGGTATTGCCTAAAAGGAAGACATTCCAAGTGCTTGCTCCTTGTGAAGCATTCTCAATCCATGCATTAGCAACATTCTTCAGGGAATCATAATTCTCAGATAGTAATTGGAGCCGAAGTGTCTCCACCATATTATCCCGTTGTATATATGCCTTGAGATCATCAAAACCGGCGTTATGGAATGTCTGCGGATCAATGGATTTATTTTCAATAATGTTTGTAAGATCATCTTGGTAAGAAGCAATCCTATGATTTGCATAATCTTCATAATCCGTAAACAATTGCTTGGCACTATTAATCGAGTTTGTGAAAGTTTCGACTATTTTTGTGTTCTGGCTCATGACAGTCCAGAAATGTGACATGGAAATCATACTTGCGATAAAAACAGCAGGCGAACCAAAGATGAAGATCCGTTCCCAGATTATCTTTCTTCTCATTTTCGTCCCGGTGGCTTTCAGTTGCTGGGCTCCTATGAAAAACAGTATGAAAACAATATCCGTTATACCCATGCCTATCAAAGCGAAGGTAAAATTACCATTAGTCAGATATGTGTATCCGACAAATGAAATATAACTTACCACAATGAGAGCCAGAAATGCTATAATATGGCCCCATGAGAATTGAAGTTTTTCGTTCATTATCTTTTATTTTCTGGTAGCTGTCCTTCCAGCTCAATGATTTTTTGTTTGTAAATAGCAATCATACGTCGCATAGCTTCATAATCACTTTCACCCTCAATAACCGGGACTGCAACATTATTAACAGGAAGGGGATTGGCAGGATTAGTCGTTTCTCCGGCTCCGACAATACTATCTGTTACCGGTTCTCTCCACGAAAAAGGTATATCCCCGTTTATCTGGTCAATAGTTGTACCGGGAACCGGACGCATTTCTCTTGGTGAAGGCGCAGAGAAATCACCTTTTTTTACAGCGTCGAGAGCTAAGTCAACCTGTAACATAGGAGGCATATTGCCATATACATCACAACCGGTGTTATAAAGGATATTTCTGGCTTGTCCTACTGTCAGATCTTTTTTCAGGGATTTCATCAAGGCTACCGCTCCGGATACTATTGGAGCAGCCATACTTGTGCCATCACAGCTTCTGAAATCTTTGATTGGAAACGATGAATAAATCTCCTTGCCTGGGGCAGATATGTCGGTACACGGTCCATAATTAGTAAAATCTGTAGGATATAATTTCTGATCCACAGCACCCACTGTGATAGCGACATTCGTGCGGTTTTCCGGTGGTATGCTTGAAAGAATATCATCATTGCCAGCTGAGAATACTAATATTGTATTTTTTGATGCAGCTATCTGGCATACCCTCTGCCAGAGTTTTTCAACATTTTTGAATTGAGTTAGGGCAATCTGATTCTGCAATTCAATAGGAAGTTGATTCAGCCCTTGAAGCGAAGGCCCAATAGAGATGTTCACCACGTCGGCTCCTTTATGCACGGAATACATTATACCACTGACCAATGCCGATAGAGGGCATAGGTTATTATCAAAGACTTGTACTGGCATAAGCAGACAATCGGGCGCAATTCCTGCAGCCCCTTGATTTAGATAGTCAATCGATCCCACTGCTAATCCGGCGGTGTGAGTTCCATGCCCTTCACCTTTACTAAGACTATTGTTTTGAGTGTAGACATTGTAAGGGTCCACAATCCGGCCTTTAAACATAGGATGGGAAGCGTCAATCCCATCATCTATTACAGCTACAGTTACTGACGGTGAGCCTTTGGTGATTTTCCATCCTTCCTGAGCCTTGACTGCGTTCAGGTGCCATCCGGGAGAAGACGAGGATGTAGTGCTTAAATGACCGTTTAATTCGTAAATTTCTTCATCAAAGACTATAAAACTATGATTAGGGAGTTTTGAATTTATCGTTCGCCTGATCTCATCTCTTTCAGTCTCCGGGATCTGAATCAATAGCGATTTTACTTCGCGGTCAAATCCGATTATGCAATATTGATCACCAGGATATGCTTTTTTGAAGTCGGCCGCAAGCGTATCAATATCGTCGTTATCATTTTCTAAGAAAAGGAACAGTCTATTGGAGATGACAGGTGGCACTCCAGGTTTCCGCTCAATTGGAGGAATATTTCCATCTTCATCCCTAATAGGTGCTACAATATAGGAATCATCCGGCAATTTCCCGTCATGCAGAGATATGGGATTGGAGACTCCATTATCATCAATCGTATCTCCCGTTGCGGTTACAATTTTATCGGGTTCTTCAACTCCGTTTATTGCGCGTGTACATCCGTGGCAATCTTTAAATAACCATGAGAAAACGAGTAGTAGCAATAAGGTCAGGAGCACCCATAGTAGCCATTTAAGACATCCGCTGCCTGTAAGCCACAACCACAGTCTTTTAAACCAAGGTAAATGTTGTTTATATACAGCATTATATGTAATGTCCTCCCTAACTAATGAATCAAGAGGATTTTTGTCCCAGCCTTGGAAGATAAATCCTTTTCGGGGTGTGACGTTTGGAATATCGCTTGCCGATAATCTTGATCCGATAGCTTTGGTAACCTCTGATGCTCCGTTTAATGTGCCGTTATTTCCTGCATTAAAATGACATATCGCATTTAGAGGGGCTGGAGGGACCGGTGGAACTGGAGGAATAACTGGTGGAGTGTTAACTTGATTGTAGTTTGCGACAAATGTCATATCCGAGCAGACATTTACTCCTAATGGATTTGGCTCCCATCCGCTGAAAACATAACCATCCGAAGGAATCACCTGTGGAATATCATTGGCTGATATTTCAGTCCCCTCCGATAGGTAGATATGACTGTTATGCTTAGACAAAAGAGATCCGTGTCCTCCGATATCAAATGTCAATTGAAATTTTGTCAGTGACGGAGCTTCATGGACAAGCTCTCCTTTGCTGATGTGTTTGCGCGTATCCGGAGTCATACCCCACGCGATTACATAGACCTTATCATCACAGCAAAAGATAAATTCATCATCGATGTACCGTAACGCGCAAGCAATGACTTGCAATTCTTCACCGGAAAGATTATTTAATATCTGTTTATAGTGATTGAGTGTATCCTGTTTAATGCGTTGGTACTTATCTTTTTTATCGGCTTGAAGTGTTGATAGCGGTTCAGGGGTTTCAGTCCATTCATCTATATACCAATTTACAGCATCATCCTTAGCCGAGTAATCCGGAGCTGCTAAAAAATGGATATATTGAGAAATAACATACTTTTTAACAATGCTGTAAACACTTTCATACCGCTTATACAAGGGATCACGACCGATGCCCTGATAATCTGTAAAGTCACAGATCTCAGTGCTGCCCACCTTACGTTTTCCTATAAATGTATGATTATCCATGCTATTCAGAATAAAGTGGTTGCGAACGATTAATTAATTCTTTTACCTTTTCATTACATATCGGATCACAATGGGATATATCGGACGAATAAATCAGACCGATTATAACAGAATTCTCCCATCTCTGGTAGTTGTTCCAGAAGGGCAGTTGCCGGAGTATGGAATTATCGACATATCTTTGATTAACTATTGAAGCTGCATCATCAAAAACCTTCAGTGTTTCAATAAGTGGTTGAGCCCGACGCACCTTATTCCAGCCCGCCGGAGAGAAATCTACCGGAAGTTTACAATTCTGAGCTTTTATCTTAAGTTCAACAATTTCATCATCCGATATATATTGTCTTCCAACAGTGCTGACAAAATTATTTAACGTAAGGGCTGCATAATCTCCGATTGCATTAGGCTGCTCGTTCTCGGAAAAGATCTCGGTGTATCGGGTAATCTTTGCGGACAATAATTTTCTCACACCGAGTTTCTTAAACAAATTTACAAGCATGAAAACCACTTCATCCGCATGTGGCAGACTCTTGATAATAGATTGTGTCATCGCATTCAGATGTTCAATCCAATAGTCTACTATGTGCTTAGTAATTACATCACCAATTGTAGAAAGTGTAAGAATTTCTTTGGATATTACATCTTCCAACTCACATTCTTGTGTCCTAAGATATTCAACCAATTCTTTCTCGCTGTCAATAATGAAATATGTCAACAATTTATCAATGTTGGTCTGTCTGGAGTCAGAGATATCTATCCCGGCACTTGCGCGAATAAACTTGACAGCACTGAAATCCACAGGTGTGTCGGAGTGACATACTATAATATCATAGGCAATGTTTCTAAGAGCCTCCGGACTCACCATCAGGCTGTCGATGATTCTTCCAAACACTGCAGGATTAGCCGCAACAGTTTGTGTAAGAGCTCTTCTTATATCTCCTGCAATCAATCTTACTTTCTTATTTTTAGACTCCGAATCTTCCGGCTCGTGGAATACTTGTAAGGAATTGATCAATTCTTTTTTAAGTGTTTCCAATTGGGAATGATACCTTTCTTTCCGAGCTTGGCCCAATAATGAAGATATTGTATCAAGATTGCGGATAATTGCTTTTGAGCCATCATGGTTTACGGTCGCAACATCATTCCATGTCGTTTCGGGATCAGCAAAATGTTGTTTGACAAATCGATGGTGCAGGAAGCTATCTTTTAGACGATCAAGGTAGTCAGGATAATCCAGATGGGGATGAACTGCTGTTTCGGGCGACTTTATGGCTCCATCGCTATAACCATCGAAGAGTCCATTCTTGCCAGACCAATAGAAATCTCTTAGTGGATAGATATTCATAAAGGGAGATACAGTCCCATTAACTGATGCAATCCATTCATCGAGCCATGTATTAGGTTTGATAATTTCAGGGAATACCGTATCAAAGCGATTCCAGTGTTTATCTAGTGACTCGTAGTTGTCTGATTTGTCTGTTTTGGTGCGTTCAAGATCAATATTAAACTTAGTAGCCACAAAGAAAAGGGGAGCTATTCCATTTGTGAGACGTAGCATTTTTGCTCTTTCATTTGGATTTGTACCGATGTTTTCCTCTATCCAATTATTAATGGTCTCGCCAATCGTCGGCTCTGCTTTTTGATCATTGTGATGACAAAAAAGTACACAGCTGATTTGTAATGATCTGGAATACTTATTGAATAAGTAGGCCACCTTTCCACGACGTAACATTTTAGGTAATACCGTAGAAATTTCCTTCTCTTTATATTTCTCACGTGAACGCGCTCCCGGAAAGTCCAAGAGATCCATATCTCTTAAAAACTTTCTATCCTTTGCAATCGAATCAGGCAATTCAAAAGTCAATTCAGCGATTAGAGCCGAAAGCTCACCTTTGCTAAAATTAGATGTTAAAAGATGACCTTCGGCGTCATACACATCAGTATAAACATCATCGGAACCCGTGTCTATTTTAACTCCACAAACAGTATCAAGCCATTCAATTTTTAGAATAGTGCCCTTATCTCTTAGCACTGTATCGAATGGCACATAAATTTCTTGTTGGAAATCAAGTTTCTTATAAGCGTTTATTAGTGTCGCAAATAAACGATTGATTTCAGGGTTTTTATTCCACAGCAGACTAAATATGTCAATCCATTTGTCATATGGGACATGTTGTATAACAGGAGCAATTGACTTACAGAAATTTGATTGATAAATCGCAGCAGCATTATTCCCAATGACATCTTTAATATAGTCGTTTATATCTCTTATATCATCTTCTGATATAATATTATGTTGAACTTTTTGACTATCCCAAAGTGTTGTCAACCCCTCTAATTCACGATTTATTGAGTCAAATGAAAGAGCTGTCTCAAGATTTATTTTAATATCATTATAATATGAATCAGTAAGCAGAAGAATAATATCTACGACAGAAAGATTGAGGATTTTTATTTTAGTTTCTTTCTTCTTGTCTCCTTTTTTAATGGTAAATCTGGTAATAACTCCTGTGGACTCTATCTTCGCATTGTTTCCTCCGCTTGGATTAAGTTCATCAATAAAACTATATTCTTTCCCATTATTCTCAATAACAAATGGATGATCAGAAGATGACAGAAGACTACTTATTAGATAAGATTTTCCAACCTGACTTTCTCCATACGCTGCTGCTGAGCAATTGCCAATCAGGGCTTTGCGTATTTTAGTTAGTTTTCTGCGATACTCCTTGAACTGTTCATATGGGAAGGAATCTTTGCCATACTCTTTGGCCCAAAGAAGAGAATCATTGATTATACGTATATGTTTGTCGATATCTTGTATCATAACTTTAGAAATTGAATGCTCCGGAGTCAAGCCAATATTTTTCATTTGCGCCTAAACTCTGTATGTGAATTTCGACGTTTCCATCTGTCACATCTTTTTCTTCCTTATCGAGGATAGAAGATATGGTCAATGATTCTTTATCATCAACATCTCTATCGATAGTCAATTTGAATGGCATACGTTTTTTCAACTGGTCGATCTGTACATTAACTAATGATTGGACCTTAGCATCAGTAAGAGTTATGCCATCATTAAGTAGAGCCTTCTTGCGAATCCTATCAGCGATTTTATGACGATTGAAATCAATGGTATACAAGGTCCGGCATGGATAGGTATCCAGTCCTATTTGACGAACATTCAAATATGTTGGTATCCTGCTCACAGTCAAATCTCCTCGTGCTTTTTCAGGAGTGATGAAGTATTCAATCGGTTGTCCTTCTCTTGAAGCTTCTATGAAGTTTACGGTTGATTTCAGACCCTCTTTAAGTTTATCAAGATTAATGACAAATTTATTCAGATTCGACAGCTCGGAGGCATAGTGTCCAATCACTCCTCCCATAGCTACTATAGTTTTAGGATTTGTTATTGAACCGGTGTTATTATCAAATGGGTACCAATCTCCTACATAATAATTGTTAAGCATAATGAGTCTATTAGGTGATACCGCATAATATTTCAAGAAGATATCCCTAATTACAGGAATAGAAGCTGGTCTTCCAGATAGCAAAACTATATCGCAGGCATAGGCATACATAATTGTTGCTATCTTTTTTAAGAGAGGCTCAAATTCCTTTTCAACAACAGCTGAAACAGCTTCCTTATTGAACATCCATTCCAGTTTGGTTATGTCGATCCCGGTTTTTTCAAGAAAACCGGCTATTATTGATGGATTAGGGGGACACTCAGTAAAAACGTCGTTATATCTCACAATACAATCCTTGTTATTGGTCTTGAGCAATTCCAGGAAATAGCTCATGAGTGGAACAGAATATTGAATATTAAAATCCTTTCTCAGAATACGATCAGATATGGTCTGTCCATTATGATCTGGTCCAAAGAAATTCTTTATCTCTTGACGGTATTGAGCGGAAGACAAGATTCTTTTAGCCTTTCGGAATGCACTCTCCTCATTTAAAAGCATGATATTCTTAATCAATCCATTCAGCATGTCATCACCGGCGAAATAGAAGCTGTCGTAAAATAATGGCTCAGGAGTAAGCGTCGTGACATCACCTTTTTCATAAGTATATTTACTTATCATCAGGTCTGAAGTACCGGCTCCAATATCCAAAGAGCCAACAGTAAGTGAGTGTTGTGATTCTCCTTCTTCGACTTTTCCATAAAGGTTAAAGAATTCTCCACAACATCCCTTATACTTATGACCGACTTCACCATACATATACACAAGCTGAGAGCAAGTAGCTTCGTCATAATACCATTCTACATCTGCGTCCTTCCGGGATTTCACAGATGGTATAACCTCAACTATATTTCTTGTTGGATCATCATTGCCATTAAATCGTGTTAATATCTTCACGGCATCCTGAGTACATTTGACCAATGCTTCACGCTCAATTTTTGACATTGCCGTAGGACAGGTGACAATAATACGTTTAATTTTTCGTGGCATCTCAGGATACCCGAAGCCATCTTTTATTGATCTGTGTTTGGAACTGTTTATTTGGCCATGAGCTTGCACAAGCATTTCAAGAAAAGCCAATGTCATGAGAGAACGTCTGGAATAATGGAAAGATAGGCCTCCTTCACCGTTAGTATCAAATTGGCCATCACTTTTAAGTTGTGACGTTATACCTTTAAGATTGAGAATATGATCATCTTTTTCTCCCGGCAGGACTAAGAATTGCCATTCCTCTTTGTTTGGATGCCCGTCCCATAAATATCGTTTAGGACTTGAATAAGTTGACAATGAGTCTAATGGGCTTTCAATATTGGATGCTTGGTGAATTAGGACATTAGCTTCATGCCCAAGTCTCACCAAGCTTGGATATACAAATTGACGGCTGTCAACATGACCAAAGTCTCCGAATGAAACCTTTCTGAAAGCAAGTCTCATATCAAAAGGTTCCTCATAAGAGCGAATGATCGTACCATCATCAGTTTCATCTATATGGTTTGTGAAATCGATAAGCGACAATGGTCGAACTTGATTGAAGTTGGAATTGTCCTCAATAAGAAGAGCTGTCGTTCTTGAATTGCCAATATCTATAACCATATCGACATCTCTAACTTCAACATCTATATCTTTATATAGTTTTACTGTTGGAAATAACTCGTTTTTGGCCAAATAAAGAATAAGAAAAATATAGGATGCAGCATGGCTCATCTTTCTAATATTCCTCCCCCTCAGTTGAGAGATACGGGTAATATCTGGATAGACCAAGTGCATCAGATATTCATCAACATAGCTCCATTTCTGACCTGATGAACAATAATCTAAAAGATATAATTCATTGTTGCATAGAGCTAAGTCTATATCTTTGCGGAATTTATCAGGGAAAACCGGATTCTCTCCGTTATCCTCTGTTTCATACGTAGTATGAGTATCAAATGCCAAGACCACATCATATAATTTCTGACCTTTTTCTTCCTTGACGGGCACAAGCTTAAATCTCGACCAATTAAGCGGTCCGAATTTAAACTTACGTTCCGTGCGTTTGAAGAAGTAAGGAGCAGGTAACCATACATTCTCAAATGAGCATAATTTATTTTCACGGTCACCAAACGTCAGACTATAGATTTCTCCTTTGACTCCATCACATAGTTCGTCATCTATTTTCAAAGGCATAATGCCATCATGATTCAACTCGTCTACATCCAATTCTACATTGGGATTTGACAAGTAACCGTTTTTCAAAAGATCAGCCTTATTGTAGTATCTAGTGCAATCGTCTGTGCATACTTCTTGAACAAGTTCAAGTTTCCATTCGCCGCTTTCGGTATCATACCACTCATGGAACCACTGTTTGAAGCGGTCCTGAACATTTATCTTTAGTCTAAAGGTAAACAACTGTATCCCAGAATTAGCTATAAGCGTATATTCCATGTGCGATTTTAAGAGTTTTTATTTGTTGGTAGGTATTATCTCTTGCCAAGAGATTTGGATGATGTGTATGTGATTGGTTTTAAGTCTATTCGCATCCTGTAATTCATTCAATAGCAAAACAAGATGCGCATGTTGGATATGGTTGATAAAAATTTGCGTGCTATTATTGCCTATTTCATAATAATTTTCGTAACTTTGCGATTGGCTAATTATCTCTTGGCAAGAGATTTGGATGATGGCAAAAAAGCTCTTGGCGGTCGGGGGTTACAAGTGTTGATTTCCATTATTGTATGTGGATTCAAAAGTGGAGTGAATTATCCGATGGGGTGTCTGGAAACAAACCTGTTTAGTACAAAAAAAAGGGAAACCGAGGTCTCCCTGATGTGATTGACTGTATGTGAATGGTTGCGGATAGTCTCGTCTTTTTCTGACGGGCAAGATTCGTTGCAGGATAGGGTGGGGTAGCTGTGAAGGGTCAGAATTTGTAGGCTCCTCCGATGAAGCCGGAGTGGGTGATGTATCTGTCATGAGAAGGGGATTCCCAGTGGTTTCTGGGATAGCCGGAATAGAGGCTGAAATTCGAGATGCCATATCCTATCGTGAAGATATAGCGGTCGATCTGAATGTTTATTCCGCCCTTGATGTCCCAGTTGAGGTATTGTGCCCGTTTGCTTCCGCTTGCTCCGGGTGTCAGCACTATCCCCGGCTCTGCATAGATGTAAAATCCGGCGTCCTGACTCTTCCAATGCACCAGGCGGGGTGTACGCAATACTACAGCAGGGGTGAATCTGAACCGGGTCGCGTATGAATGGTGTGTCTCCAGTTCGTCCTTACCCCAATCTCCTATTTCTTCGATCTCTCCGCTCATTCCTAATTGGGCCTTGATGCCCACATATCTGATGGGATGGTATGCGATGCCGAAATCAAACTGATAGCCATCGGTGTTGAGTCCTGCGATAAAACTTCCCTCCCAATGCATCACACCGTCATCGGTGTGCAATGTCTGGGCAGACGATGCCACCGTGACAATTATGGCGAATATTGTATGTATCCATCTCATGATATTCTTTTAATATTGTAAGCAGGTGGTAACATTAATCATATGCCATCCTGCTTGATCTTATTGGCAAATCTGTACAAAAAAATAACCGCTCATTATGGCATACGATCAATATTACCGAATATTTACGTTTGTTTGTGTTATTGAATTTTTGATAAATTCGGTGATATCGATGGTGCAGACCGAGTGTGACTGGGCGGCGACAACACCGGCTCCCGTGGATACATTGCTGTATCCCCATATCGGGTCGCCTAAGCCGTAGTCGCCGAGCTCCGGCAGGATGCCGCTGTCGCGCTGCCATACATAGTTGGCCCAGTTATAGTATGATGGAGATACCGAGCTGATTACCATATTTATCTTGCAGTCTGGAATGTCGCCCTTTGGAAATCGGCACCAACAGCTGTCAAACTGCAGGTGTAACGTATAGCTCTTTCCTGCGAACTGCCGGTCGGAGAAGAATGTGAAGCCGTATGCGTCGCCACCCATGATTGACTCAAAAACACTGATATGTTCACTGAAGATCGGCTCCATGTCATATACCAGCGAGCCTATGGAGTATCCGTAATTTCCGGCTGCATTGAAGTCGTCAGACGGGTCGTCAGAATCATATGGGTAGCCGAATGAGAATTTATAATAGTTATCGCCTTCGGGGTCAGTGATACTAAGGTCAACCTTAAGTTTGAATGAGATGTATACCCCGCTTATATCCGAATCCCAGCGGCTTACATCAAAAGCTTCCCATTTGGCAGTAGGGGAGGGTATTGATGCGGGTATGCGTACGTCAGCTTCGCCTCTGCCTACGGTAGGGCTCACTGCTACGATCTTTATGTCGTCACCTTCTTTAGGAATATAGGAGCCGGGCTGCAGCTCTCCGCCGGCGTAAATCCTGATGTCGGCATCGCTGACTATGGATTTCAGCGAGCTGTCGGTGTAGAGCCTTGACTTGGATATCTTGGTCTCGATGGGTTGGCCTGCCGTTATCAGTGAGTTGATACAGAGCACCGGAGTATGGGGCATGTCGGGGGTGAATGCCTCTTCACACGATGTGAGGAGCGCTAAGCCGAGCAGCGGATATATTTTTTTCAGAATAGCCATGTGTATGAGAATGATGGTATGACAGGTAGAAGTCTGACGCGCTTGAACACCGGTTCGTTGATGGTATACGTTCCGTCAGGACCATGTATTTCGACATCCTGTGTGCCGCGTTTTACTGCCACAGTATTCAGATTGCAATATGCGTTGAATAGACCGAATGTCCAGTAACCGCGTCTGTTTCTTACAGTGCAGCCCAGATCCAGACGATGGTAGAATGGCAACTGGTAGCTGTTGATGCCTGCGCGCAAGGGCGACTCCGAGTCACTGAACCAACCCAAAGTGTCGAATTCCGGATCATCCCACACCTGATTGAGCAGAGTGAACCTGTTGCCTGAGTGTCCTACCCACGAAGCGTTGAGCTGCACCTTGTCGTCGATCTTCCAATTCACTATCAGATTTATCGTATGGCGGTTGTCGAATTTGGCGGGGTAGGTGCGTCCGCCGTTCTTGTCGGCAAACGTGCGGTCGGCCCACGCCAGGGAATAGGATAACTGTCCGGTCACCTTACCGTATACCTTCTCGATTTTGAAGTCAATACCCTTGGCCGAGCCCTTGCCGCTGCACAGTTGGGCGGTCCACAGATCGAGCGGGGGACGCAGGTAATACTCATCGCGGTATTCAAGCAGATTGTCCATCCATTTGTAATATCCTTCGATCATTACGTCGTAGGTGCGGTCTGGAGTCTGCCAATATCCGCCGAGTGAGATCTTGTCAGCGGTCTCCGGCTTAAACCGGCCGTATACCGGTATCCATTGGTCGGTGGGGAGCGCGAGGTAGCTCTGGGTGAGCTGGTGTACATATTGTGTGGTGCGGGAGTATGCGAATTTCACCGCAAGGTCATCATCCGGACGATAGCTGACAGACAGTCTCGGCGACCATCCGTATTTTGTATCTCCGCCGATGCGGAAGAGAGACCCGTGGAATCCGGCGTTGATGCTGAGCTTACCGTCGATTTTCCAGTCATCCTCAATATATGTGTTGATCTCGTCCGCGCCGTACGACCATGTCGAATCGCGGCTTGACAGATGTGTCGTGCCCATCTCGTAAATGCGTGATGTGCGCGCCGGCAGAAACGAATGCCGGGTATAACCGGCGCCGAAGCGCACCCGGTTGCTGTCGTCGGCCCGCCAATCGAAATCACCACGGAATATCCAGTCATTGATATTGTTGTCTGTGTTGAGCACGGAGCGCGATTCGTCGATGCGGTAGGACAGGTATTTCTCCCTGCTGGTGAAATCATGCTTCATATTGGAGAAGAACCGTGTGTATGCGGCGGTGAACTCTGATGAAAGACCGTCGTTCAGACGGTAATTGAGTCCGGCCCGGACAAGCAGGTTGCCCCAGTGCATGTCAAACCGGTCGTCATAATACGTTCCGAAAAATCCGGGCTTGTCATAGCCCTTGTCTTCTGAGCCTGTCTTCAGGTTGTCGTCTCCGAAATAGATGCTGACAGAGGCTGTGGCCCTGGGTGAGAAGCGATGCTGCACCATGGCATTGAGATCCATGAAATAATAGTTGAAGCGTATTTTCTCATCTTCATTCTGCGAGTTGGCTATGGCCAAAAGCGGGATACCGAGCACATCAAACCACGAGCGGCGCAGCCCTACCAGGTAACTTGTCTTGTCACCGATGGGGCCGGAGATGTTGAATGCCCCTGATGTGAGTCCGAGGCGCGCCGACCCGTGACGTGCTTCCCTGTCGCCGTCTTGCAGCCGCACATCCATAAAAGAGGACAGGCGACCGTCATATTTGGCCGGAATGGAGGACTTGAAGAAGTCGATGTATCTTATTATGTCAGGATTGAATGCCGAGAAGAGCCCTGCAAAGTGATTGACCTGATATAGCGGTACATTGTCGAGCATATACAGGTTTTCGTCAGCATTTCCGCCATGCACATGCATTCCGGCCATGCCCTCCATGCCCTCGGCCACGCCCGGCAGGGTCTGCAATGTCTTTATCACATCTGCCTCTGAGAATAGCACCGGGGTGTTACGTACGTCTTCGGCGGTGATCTTCTTGGCCCCGATCTCGGCCGTCTCTACCTGCGGGGATTCAAGACGTGATACCACGACCACTTCGTCAAGTATCGCCGGTCTGTCAATGGTATCACTGATATTCGTGACGGGCGCGGGTACTGCCCGTGATCTTACGCTTACGGGTTTCGCCGCAGTCTTCCTGCGCTTCAGCACTATATTGTTACCTTTGATCTTATACTCGATGTGGGTGCCCGCGAACATCTCCGACAGCACGCGCTTCAGCGGTTTGTTACTGGCATTGACGGTGACACGTACATCTTTCAGCAATTCTGAGGAGTATATGAAATTCCGGCCTGTCTGCTCCATTATTGAGCGGAACACTGTGGCGGCGGGCTGATCGACAGCGCGGATGGTGACATTCCGGGCGGTGGCTGCCCACATACAGCAGAGAGCTACTGTCAGCAATGTTATCAGGCGTTTCATCTCTCCACTGACATTTGGGTGCCGAGAATATCGTTGATTGTGGCTACAAGGTCGGCGGCGTCTCCTTCATAGTGCAGCGAGAGACGGTATTCATCCGCGTTCTCGGGCACATTGACCACCTTCACGCCATACACCTCTTTGATCTTTGAGATCACTGCGGTCAGCGGTGTATCCTCAAAATCGATTGCTTTCACGACCTCAAGCCCGGCAGGCGGGGTCACGGTCTCCTCTACATCCCAGACCGGCACTTCTTTTATCTCATATCGCTCATATATCGCGGCGGCCATCGCAGAGAGGATGAAGACTGATGAGATTGCCGCAGCGATCCTGAGAGCGATCTTGAGAGCAGTCCACTTGCGGGGCCGCCTGATGTCCAACCGCTTCCAACCTTTGTCTACACAGAATTTCCCTCTGCGGTATCGGGTGGCTATGTATGTTACCTCTTCTTTTTTCATAATTGCTGTCAATAATAAGTGATCCGGGATCTGTCCCCGTTCACTTATATGACGCTCTCACCGTCTGGAGGTCCTATCCCTGAATAATATTTTTTATAAAAATGGGAGGAAGAATGGTTTATGTCCGTCTGACAACGACTCCCTGAGCCGGGCGAAGGCTTTGGTCATCTGGTTTTTTACCGTCTTTACAGAGATATTCATTTCCTCGGCGATTTCCGCATTGGTCATGCCATCGCGTTTGCTCATCAGGAATATCTCGCGGCATTTGTCAGGCAGGTCGTCTATGGCCTGCCAGATCCTCGCATCGCGGATAGAGGTGTCCACCGTCTCCTCACATACCTCCGGTACCGAATCTATGTCAGCCATCTCTTTTCTGGCTCTGAGGAAACTCAGACATCCGTTCCTCACACATTTGTATATATATGTGTCGAAATTATCAATCTCCATACCTGAAGAAACAGTCTGCCATACTTTCAGAAAGGTATCCTCCACTATATCCTCCGCATCATCGGCATTGTCAACGATACGCAGCGCGTACATACCCAACGGCAGATACAGCCGTCTGAAATTAGTCTCAAATTCTCTGATCATCATTGTCCTATTCTGATAAGGCAAGTTGGCTCCTTATTAAATATAGACGCTGTATCTGTAAAAAGGTCCTATCTGTGGCTACCGATTATGTCAGGGTTGCTTGAAAATGAATTTCGAGGGATGTTTGCGGATATAGTCCATCATCAGTGCCTCGATATTCTCTCCGAGCGGATCCAGCGCCCAGAATGCGTCGTCATCATCTTCAAAACTGATGTCCGAATCATCTATGATATCGGTGCGCCGGTCTGTGTCATATATGGGGTGTCTTATGCCGTCGAATTTCTCAGCGGCATTCTTGAGTATATCCGCATATTCTCCCGCACCGATCGCGACGAGGGCGTCGATCGCATCGATGTATACCTCACCCGGTGGATTGGTAAAGAATTCATAAGTGAATTCACCATCGCCGAACATCACAGAAACATATTGGGTGATTGCGAGGATGCGTTGCTGCTCGATGGTGAAGTGTGACTTGTTGTTTCTGTAGTCATCGTATGTGCCGTAGATGTTTACGCGCACACGCACAGGGGCTATGATGTCTTCGGTTGTGGTGCCGTCGGCATTTATCATTTCTTCGGTAACATCATATTTCCCATAATCGTCCACTATCATATCGGGTATATCTTCCCTGTAGATATTCTTTAATTTCTCAGCCTTGAGAGTCATGACGAGCAGATATGATTTCAACAGTATCAGCAGGGCGAGGGATATGAAGAATGCGATCATGAATCTCGGCCCTACAAGACAGGTGTATATACCAAAAGAGCCGACAACGAATATGCATCCCATCGTGAGGAAATTCATCTTGAGCGGATTGAAGAATTCCAGCATCACATCGCGCAATGGCACGTGCCACGGGTAATATTCCACTCCATGTATGGTGGGATTCAGCGAGGGCTTCGGCGGCCGGATTAATTTCAGCACACCACGATAGATGCCCCATGCCATCCAGATGCCGAACAAAGCGAGAATCAACTTCACCGCCAATCCATCTTCGCCCGATGTCACCGCTATCAGTATCAGTGAGCCGAGAAGTAGAATAATGCAAATGGTTATCCCGATAATATATAGAACTTTATTTACCATGGTCAATACTTACAGATGTTGTGGTTGATTGCAGGCGGATGATGAATTCCGGCCGGGTTGGGCAGTGGCTAAGGGCGCAGGACCCCGGTGATCATGTCGCGCAGCCGGGGTGAGTCGGGGCCGTCAAACTTACGGGCAAACAATTTGCCGCCCGACATCATTGCATCGTAGTCTTCGGACCCGAGTGATTTAGGCGAGGGGCCGCCTCCGCTCCAGTCGATGTAGCGGAGGTTGTCGTTGACGATTCTCAGGCCGCAGTCGTGAAGGAAGGTCTGCTTGTATATCTCGTCGGAGCATGAGGTGTATCTGATGGTGCGCAGTATGCTGTCCTTTTTTCTCAGTAGAGCCTCTACGGCATTGCGCCGCAGATCCACCCAGTTTGAGCCGTATCTGAATCCACCCTTTACAGGAGCTTTGCGCCGTATGCCCATCCTTACCTGCAAGGCCCTGAACTTGCTCTGCACCAGCTTGATCCATCGTGGCGAGGCATTGGGGTGATTTTCCCCGAAATGGTATATCTCCATTCTGTCAGCCAGGAGGGGTGGCACCGGCTGGGTCTCCATGAAACAGTCGGTATCGGCGGCCTCTTCATAAAACCGCAGGATTTCGGGCACGGGCCTGAGCGGGAAGTCTGTGCCGGAGATGAGGTGAAACCATTGTATCTCCTTGTTGCCGTATGCTTCGGCCAGGAGCTCGAGCTCGGTGACAACCTGCGATCTGTGTCCCCATCTCACACGCTGTGAATGGAGGATCTTAATCGGGTTGGATGTGCGGATTGCCGCGAGCGAGTCAGGGATCTCCACCTTGGCATCCACATGTATGTAAAACCATACTTCCGGACTGTCGAGTGCGTCGATCAGCCGACAGAGATGTTCAAACTTATTATGTGCGATGATTAGAAAAGCCTGTTTCATAAAAATAAGACATCAAGAACGGAAAGCTTTCTTTCGGCGACCTTCCGGATTTGCTGTGATTAAATATTCTGGATCTATTGGTTAGCATCCGGAATCAGCTAATCCTAAATCTTTTAGGAGTTGCCTCAAATATGCCAAAACAGTGTAAGAAAACGTAACTTAGTGTACTTAAACCGACGCTCTACCAGATGCTCGCAGGTGTAAGCAGCGAGCAGTCGGACAGAAGACATGTAAACCGTTAGTTACTTGACCGGAGAAGCTGATTTACGGAGTACTATATAGGAATCACTCTTATCGGTATTGAGACGGGTTATCGTGTCATTTATACAGTCGATTGAATTGACCGCAGGAAGCACCTTTTTCAACATTTCTTCCAGATCCATATTGTCGCAAGCCATCTCGGTCGATGAAATATTCGTCAGTTGAATCGAATCCTTCTTCTGAGAGTATTCTCCACCTATATGATTGCAGTTGGTCACGATACCGAATGTGTTATCTTTTCTGAAATCAATATATGAGGTCAATCCAGGTACTATTTCCAAAGGACGTACATAGGAAGAGTCACTTTCGACAACATTCTCGATCAACCATTGACCTTGGATATCTTCAGCAATAACTTGCTCCTTGTCAACATCCGCATCCATCTCCCGAGCACTTTTATTACCTGAGCATGATACACCACCAAGCACCAGACAGATCATTAAATATCTCCACATGTTCTATTAACTTTTTTAATAATGGGCAAAAGTACATTAAAAATTGGAATTTTCACACAGGCCGTGTAGAGAATCTATATGAAATAATATTCAGGAGATGTGTGACTACAGCTTTTTTTGTAAATTTGTGAAACACAATTTCAGTAACTATGGGCAAGATAATCAAAAAATATCTCTTACAGGTAGTAGTTAGCTTCTTGGCGTTCGGATTCACATATTGGCTGATAGGTCAGATATTCGGTAAACGTACGGATATCGATGAAGAGCTCATAATCCAGAGCGCTCTGTTCGCATTGCTCTTCTCTGCATATCTGTGCTGTTCCCAAAGGAAGAAAGCAAATAAATAAAACCCTGAAAAAATCCCCCACGATATGAATGACAGGTATATTCAGCAACGCAACAACATGAGCGAATGGTTCAGACGTCCGATCCACAGAGAATGGAAGTACTCGGCCATAGGATTCGGGGTAGCGACTCTTCTGATGATGCTGACAACAGGCCTTATGTTAGATAAGGTGAGCTGGCACACGATGATGGTGATGAGCGGATGTATCGGAGCGTTAGCCATAATCTTTGTGATCATCTGCGCCATCTACTATTGCAAAGTCTACAAAGACTACATCAGCCACCGCTTCGACCCACGCAAATTCATATAATACCTTACTGCTTAAGATCTCTTTTTTGCTGAAAATTATCCAATGACCTCCTTCACCTCAAGGGGAAGACGATTGAGATATTATTATTTCTGCTGGGATGATCCTGTCTTTAACGATCGGATTGTTGAGTAGAAATCTTTTACGCCGAAATACGCTGCAAGTGAGCCATAAAGCAGATACATTCCCGCGAGTGCATCTGCTGCGATTGAGCTACTTTCAAGCATGAACACTGCAGCAAGAACAATATAAAGAATACCCAGTAACGAACAGATTCCGGCGATTACGATTGAGAAAATCTGGAATGCCTTGATGTAGCGGGGACATGGTGGTAACATCTGCTCGTAAGTATGCGCTTGTCTCTCCTCATAATAGGGGGTATAATCAAGTTTGTAAACTTCTTCTGCCGTTTCCGCACATTGTTCCGGAGTCGGATTGGACTTTACAGAGGTCAGAGCCTTACTAAAATTTAAAGACCGGGATATGGATCCAAGAGTGAAGAACCCGAAAACAATCAATTCAATCCAATCATTGAACCCAACTTTGAAAACTGCGTATGCTATAACCCCAGTTGTTACGAGAAAATATATAGAGGTCAAGGTCTCAATGCGTGTTTCGGTGCGAAGACGTTTGATAAAAGCGTTCACGTTGCCTGTATATACATTCTCCATTATTGGAGCAATCTGAGATACTCGCTCGTATGTCAGTGTCTCAGGTAACAAGCGGTTAAGCAACCAAGACAGCCCCCATACAACAGCTATCGCAATCACAAGGAGTGCTCAGCGATGAAGTCATTGTCGAAAAGTCCAAGTATGGGATAGATTAGTATCCAGAAGACGAAGTAAAAGCTCGGTTTCATTCTTGTTGAGATTTATCAGTGTCTATGTTTGTGGTAAAACCTACCGGACGCCGATTCTTACTGGCGTCCATTTGTTGAGATTTAAGTTGCTGGAACTTTGTCCGCACATTGTCTTTAGTGTCAAAAAACGAGTCAAGAACAGCCTTGACGAAATGCGCATTATCGGGACAAGCAGGATGAAGCATAATGTCTCTGCGACTGTGTAGCCCAATCACACCTTCATCATCGGGAGCTGTCATTACAACAGTTGGCCCAAAGTTGAAGTTAGCTGCGTTAACTGCTTCCCGAACGTCAGGTAGCTCAGGATCATCCGCTTTGATCCCCGACCACATAGGATCCCAAACACGTGCATACATTCCACCGAACTCCATGTGGAAGTTCTCACCTTGATAACTGACAGACAATGTGCCATCGTCATTTTTCGTAGGCTGACAACCCAAAGCGCTGAGCGTATTGAACATCAGCCCGATAGTGTCCGGGGCAGATGATTGTTGTTGAGACTTGTTATCATCTTCACGGTCCATACATTCGTCCTTCTCTTTTTTCATCTTCAAAAGATGTTGGCTGATGACACTGACAATTATGACGGCTGCAATTATTGAAATTTCCATATAATAATGCTTTATGAATTGCGCCAATACTACTACGATCAAATACTTGATAATGGACATTTGTTACTTTTAATATACGGCCTCCGCAAGTTGGTATTGACCGTCAAAGTTAATGACGTGGTAACATTTCCCGTTGTATCGTTCAATTGCTTGGTCAGAAATGGAGAATTCCACATGCTGATTGATGAGGGTAAAATTGTGGGTTACAACTTGCCGTCCACTTTTGAAGAATAGTCTTACCGGTCCATTGTAATGTGTGGCCCACGTTTTAGTTCCGGCATTAGTATTTTTTACCTGAATACCCTGATGGGTAATCTTGATAGGATTGTAAATGGCGTGATATGTCGGTCTGCCATTTTCCATTGTGACGATGTACCGGGAGATATAATCTCCGTATGGGTCACGGCCTACTGCTGATGCTATGCCACAAATTATTACAGTGAGGATGCAGATAAATTTTTTCATTTTTGTCGGTGTTTTAATATTACAGTACTATATACCACACTATCATGAAAGGTAAACAGTCATTTGGTGGAAATATTCATTCCCTTATCGATGTAGTCGGGATATAAATCCATAATAGTCCCTGTAATTCTTGGATACATTTCCCGGATTTCCTCCCTGTCATATCCGGCGGCCTTGAGAAGCAGGCTGAAACAGTCTACAAAGATCAGAAGTTCTCCGAATGATATCACCTTATTACGGCTGAGATGATCCATGACTACAGCCATAAGTCCGCCTATATGCCGGTCAAGGTCGGTATCTGCCTCAGTGATCTTCGATATGGCGATCAGTTGTGATTTGCAGTCAGACATGAACTTGTCAAGTGATTCACCCCGTATGGCAGCCATGAGGTCTACGGCCCCCGATAATAATTCTGTGGGGCAGAATTCACTTGTTGCGACTATTCCGTTTTGATAAGGCACCTCCACTGTATACGTGCGAGGCTCCCCCGATATCTCGGTATCAAAGTTAAGTTTGAGCTGTTCCATACTAATAGCGTCTGTTAATCAACTCATTCAATGCCTCATAGAGTGCCGCTTGACTAATTCCTGAATATAGAGATATCGCGTTTGTCAATTGTTGTGAATCACGCAAAGGCGAAAGTCTCATTATGAATGTCCTGTCAAGATCTCTAAAGAGGAGGTTGTCTTTCAGCTGTCCCCAGAAACCTTTTGGCTTATCCTCCGGCAGTTGATTGTTATATGAGTTTACAAGCTTATCATGAGCTGTGATAGCCTGCTCTTTCAACTCAAACATCCCCATCAGATGCGAAACGGCTGCAATATTCACGAGCCTGTCAAGTTCTGACTGAAGTTGCAATGATGGAGTAACTCTGGTATAGTTTATCGGCATCTTCATTTTCGTTAAAATTTAATGTTATGCTTACAGTGAGAGATACCTTTAAACCTGCAATGGTAAACACTATTAAGGAAAAATTTCTATAGATGGGTGCTGAATGCTTTGGAAAATTCTACGCCCATTGTAACTTTTATCGATGAAACATTGTCGCCATCGATTGAAATCCGCATCGCTTTTCAGAAGTATCGAGATATAGTAAGATAAAGATCCATAAAACTTTCCGCTCGGAGCCTTATATTCAATGTTGCGCTCATTCTCTTTACATGCGGTGACCACAGTCAGTTTTGCTCCTGCTGAAAACTCTTTGGGCGATTTTACAGTGATTCGTCCGGGTGGGGTAAAAGCATAGTTTGTACCGCGGATATACTTTAGCAATTCTGGATCAATGTCTGTCATCTCATCTTTTTGGATTCCTTTGCTAAAACAGGCATCCACTACGACAAAGAGCTCACCCTGCTTGCCTAATTTACGCTTGATAGCATCCAGCAGCGGGCACAGTTCATCATCAATCAGATGGTATTGACCGACATACGAGCCGTTCATCTTCCGACTATCCCGGCAAGCATCGTATGGTATTATCGACTCATCATATTTCTTTTGGTGGCCTTCATCATGGTTATCGTCACGGACAGGTTGCCCATGACCTGAAAAATGGAAATATACCCTGTCTCCGGGGTTGCTTCTGGAGGCAAGTGCAGTGAGTGCTGCCACGATCTCACGTTTGGTAGCTTGTTCATTAGTCAAAACTACAATATCACTAAATCCTCGCTTTTTGAGCAGTGGGAGGAGGAGCGATACATCATTATCACCATGTATCTCGCTCCAGCCTGTTTTCGGTCTGTCATATTTACCAATGCCTACTAAAAGTGCGCGGTCAGTAGCCTGCACAGACAAAGCCGACACTGCTAACAGCACCGTAATTACGAATCTTAGGATCATCACTTCAACTGTTCGAGAATATTCTGACACTGGGCTACAAATTCTTCATCATAGGCGTAGCGCTGCGATAATTCATTGAGCATCTCTTTGGCTCTTTTGCGGTCGTGAATTTTCAGATATGCCATAGCGAGACGCATACCTGCATCCTGCTGGGCTTGAATGTCTTCAGCCGGAGCTGTTTTATAAGCATTTTCGAGTGTGGGTATATCACTTGACGTTACCGACTCCCAACCTCGGTCACGCTCCGGAATATAATTGTAAGCCCCAATTATATCGTCAAGACGGTTCATGTCTGCATTATGCACATTGAAAACTGAAAAAAAACCAATTATAAGTATTGCCGCAATTGAAGCGGCCCAGGCAAACCGACCTCTCAGAAAGTCAAATGCAGCAATACGGCGACTTTGATCCCGCCCTATGATACGAAGTAGGTCTTCCTTGGATATCCGCTTCATCGCCTGGCCAAACTCAATGTCGCTCTGCTCAGCTTCCTGACATATACCTCTGACTGAGATGAGATATATCCTGAAGTCCGTTGCAAAGCTCTTATCTGTGCTTATTCGGGAATCAAAGTCATTTTTTTCAGCCGCAGTCAGTTTGTCCTCAATATATAGATCAAATAATTCAATATTATTTCCCATTGCGCTTTTTCCTTTCAGGTTTCACATCAATAATACCGGCTGAATACAAGGCAAGTTTTACCCTATAAATCAGATCCTGCATACAAAGCCATCGCCTTGCCTTTACAGCCTTGGCATTATCGGATACAGATTTGCCGTTGTCACGATAAGGAGAAACCTCTTGTGCAATTTCTGCATCAGACATATCGCTGTAATATGTCATGCGTATGATAGACGCGCATGGCTCGGGGGTATGATCCAATTCATCGCCCATCAATGCCTTTGCTTCCGGATCCTTATAAAGCTCCGGCTCACCTTCGTCAGATGGTAGCTCTCTAAGTATGTCCGTAATCTTCCGAGCTTTAGATGAAAGCTTGTCAGAATCTTCAGGATCAGTCTCATTAAGCGAATCGCTGATTCTGATTTTACGGTATTTCTTACTTGCCATGTTGAGACCAATGCGGATAATATAATTGCTCCAGTCCCAGTTGGTGCCGATCCGCCCCTCCTCGAGATTCTGATGGATTGCAATAAAGATATCCTGATAGATATTCTCCGCATCGGCCAGACGCATATTTGTGTCTTTATATCTGTTCATCAGAATGTCAGTGAAATTGCCGCGCAACTTCACATACCAGCTTCTGACTATTTCTTCGTAGGTTTCTTGCATGTATTTGACAGAGGCTTATTCAATGAGTATAAATGAAGACCACACTTCCGGCCTGTCAGGCTGCTCGTCATACAGCCACTTTTGAGCCTTATGAAATGATTCATAAATTGTATTACCGTTTGCAGCGTTTTCGTAAAACACGTCCATAAACTGCGCTGTCCAATAGTCGTCAACCTTTGTAAGTGAGCAGATGAGTGACTTGGATCCCGCAATGCGGAAGGCTCGTTGCAGCCCCCACACACCATCGCTGTCAATTTCACCCAACCCGGTATCACAAGCCGAAAGTACCGTCAGCCGTAGATCCGGCAAACTCAAGTTTTCAATTTCCTCCGCAGTCAGGATGTCATCTTCATCTTGAGTGATGTCAGAAGACTTCCAGGATAAATTACCCTGCCTCAAAATCAATCCGGACAAGGATTCAATATCAGCGGAGAGCATCCGCTTAGCTATGTAGTAATCATCACATTCAGGGTCGGCAACTGCTGAAGAAATATTATCAATACTCCTATACACCCCGTGTGTCGATATATGTAGCGTTGTAACATTGCTGCCACTCAGTTTCTTGACATTTTTCTCTGTGGCATCATCATTAAAGAGTACATCAAGTCTATTTAGACCTATGCGGTCTTTAATAAGCTCAATCTCATAAGCAACATTAGGAAGATCCGTCATGCCTCCTCTATTGAGAGTGTCGCCCTGACCAATCGGTGAATTATGATCAGAGACACCGATAGCCACTATCTTATCTCCAATCAGGTCATATTCAGCAATATCAGAGAGATGAAATACCCTATGAATTTCATATTTGTGAGACATCAGCTCCCCGCTTTCTGAAGTGAGATACTCTATACCGATATTGCTCAGCTTCCCGTCGGCACAGAAGTAGACTCTTTTTTTGTCCCTCAGATAAGGTTCGATTTTGGGCCAGATTATTGTTGAAAAGGAAATGGTGTCATTGTCAGAGTTAACATCATACAAGGGAATGAAAGTCGGATCCAATGTTTTGCCAAAAAGGATGGCAAAATAACATGTATCCTTTTCTCTCTCGGTGGCGATAAATTCTATGCATATATCGTCTGGTCTCATCCGGTTTACAATTCTTTCCATCGATGGATTTAGTTTTGAATAAAACTCGGGTGAGTGAGTCACATCATAAGCAAGGCTCCATTCCAGATTTTCAATCTTGTTCCTGTAGTCAGAAGTGAGATCTTTGTTACCGATACTGGAATAGTAGTTTAATGAATCTCTCAAATTCACCAACCTCTCTTTTTGTGGCGCTAAGGATCGGTTGTCGGATATAACTGCATCTATCTCTTTTGATGTCCTGAAAATCAAACCTTTCTTAAATAAACTTAACCGAAGGATTTGCGTGGCAATGTCGCACCCATTTTGTTGAGCCCGGATTTCGTCTGCTAATGTCACATCACAAAGAGACTGCCAGTTACTTCTCGCATGGGGAGAAATACGCAATATTTGGCTTGATGTCCCGGATATAATTATTTCATTGATGCTGTCAGCGATAGCTGAATGATTGTAGTTGTCAATATTCGTAGCGGCATCAAGCAAGCTGATGAGCGATCGAAGTTTAGAGCTTGGATTATTCCCATTGCTAACTAAATCTCGATAGATATCAGCTGCCATGGCATACTCGTTGTTATGAATATACAGCTGGCCACGAATAAACTGGTATTTATCAGACAACGAACTATAGTTCTGGAAAGGCAAAGCATAATAATTCAGCAGTTGTTCGGCCTTATCAAATTTATCAGCACTTATGTAAGTTTCAGCAAGGGACAGGGCGTAAAACATCGACTGCTCGTTTACAGCATGTTCGGCGGATAATGCCACTAATACCTCACCACAATGACAGGCTTCCTCAAACATTCCTGCACGTGAGAGAACTGTAGTCATCCTGTGTAAAAGTGTCCATTTGATTTTAAGATCGTTATGTATAGGTGCCGACAAAAGATCATTGGCCGCCATATAATATTTGATGGCGGCCAAATCATCGAGCAATTCATTAGAGCAGTAGTCTCCACGGATAATGTTGGCCATCGCATGCCAATTATTCAAATCCAAATCTTCTGTGTCTTGGCCGAACAAATCCAGCATTTGGTCGATGCAGGCTATGGCCTTGCGGTGATCCTGCTCCAGAAGCAAACGATACTCATCCTGCAAAAAAAGTATTTTGTCACTGATAGGTGCAAATTCATAATACTCTTTCGCTTTTTCCATAAATCCCATGGCTGAGTCTGGATATCCATCCATATATAAGCGTTTATAGTACTTGCCGAGCAGATGGTATATCCTGAACAGGCATTCTTCCTTAAACGGACTTGGCGCACTTTCGGCTTGAGTGATAAGTGGATTGAGCACAGAGTACATTATGCCGATGCCATTACCCATTTTTTGCCAATTTATGGCACGCTCAATTTCCACTGTCAGGCTGTCTTCAATACATGCGGCCCGCTCGCGTGCCAGAGTAAACAGATAGTCAGCTCTATTATATTCATTTTGCATTGACAATGCTCTGGCAAGCTCAAAATATGCATTGCCTACATAAATCGAGTCAGGACAAAAGCGGGCTGTAACCACCGGATATATAAAGTACGTAAGCATATTTTTCTGATCTGAACAATCAGGAATAGCGTAGTCGGTGAAAATTTCAACATATTTTCGGCTCCCGAAGCCGTATAATTCATCTGCACATTTGAGAGCTTGAAAGGTGTACACTATGGCGCTGTCTGGATCATCTGAATACCCATTCTTACATAAATCGTGCTTATGCAAAAGGTCAGTTATGACCTCAGGATATTCCTTTTCAGAATCATTTGTCATAGAAAAACCATGGCAAATGCAACACAAAACAAAGACAGTAGAAAATAATAATGAAATCGCTCTCTTCATCTTGATTATAATTTCTATTATTTCCCCGAGCGGTGGTGAACATTCAGACTACCTCTGAGAGAATTATACGCATGTCGAGTAGCAAAATTAATATAAATAATCATGTTTCGCAAGAAATATCAGGCGGCTGTGTTTATTAGCTTGACCTGATCAATTTTCGAGAGGGATTGATTCAGGTAATCCAGGAACGCTCTGAGATCGTTGATCGTACGGGTTACCTTATATTGTCGGGCTTGCAACTCGCTGAATTTGGTGCGGATATGTAGTGTGATGATGTGGGTTCTGTCGATATTGCTTTTGTCCATGATTTTGTGAGGTTATCTGTTCTATGACTTTTAATACCACTTTCATCAAAAGGTAAACAGTATCATTACGATTATCAACAAAATTTTTATGGCTGATACGATATTATACTGTGTGGATGGGGGATGCGGTGGGGGGTGGAAAGAAATAGGGGTGGGTAGGTCCAACGATGGGGCGGGGAGGTTTGTTATATAGAAAAAAGACTTTGATTATGGCAGATATTAATCCTAATTCGATTGTGACGGCACCGGTGGTGCCGAATAATGGTGAGTTGTTTTTTATCGACGGGTCGCAGGGTAAGCTGGCGGCTCGCCTCTCTTTGCCTGCGATGCAGAGTGATGAGAAGTGCCCGATGGTGATTTTCTCGCACGGTTTCGGAGGCGATATGTCGTTTCACCTTTTCGAACCGATACTTAAGAACCTTAATCAGTGCGGTATCGGTGTGCTGAGATTCGACTTCAACGGATGCGGACAGAGCGATGGCAAGTTTGAGGATATGACCGTGCCTAATGAGATCGATGACCTGATAAATGTGATAGCATACACACGCCAGCTGCCGGTTACGAAAAATATCTCCCTTCTGGGCCATTCCCAGGGTGGAGTGGTGACTTCGATGGCCGCCGGTCGTTGTGGTTACCCTCAGATCGAGTGTGAGGTGCTGTTGTCGGCGGCGTCGGTGCTACGCGATGACGCGTTGCGCGGCATGACCCATGGCGGACATTTCGATCCGTGGCATCTGACTGATGCCTCGTATCCTGTGGGCGGCGGTCACTCGGTAGGTCGGCAGTATATCCAGTCGGCCATGACTCTCCCAATCTATGAGACTGCGGAGTGCTATGCCGGTCCGGCTCTGGTGATCAACGGCATGGCCGATGTGGTGGTACCTTATACCTACGCGCAGCGCTACCACGATGTATTGAAGGACAGCGAGCTTCAGCTTATCCCCGGAGAGAACCATACCTACAACTTCAGCCCCGAGTATGTGGTGGGCATCGTCACCGAATGGCTCAGGAAACGCCTCCTGTAACAGCGACACCTGCATAAGTAGGAAAACAGAACATTTTTGGCGCACAATCGGACTTTGCGCAGACACTATAAAGCATTAACTTTGTGGCATGAAAATATATAATCTTTTGAGAAGGTCATTATTTGTTTTAATGCCGCTAATGTTATCATATATAGATATGTGCGCAATGAATTATCGTGGTATAGTGTATGACGTGGGATTGCAGTACAATACCGGTGAGTATTCTGTGGAATCATTCAATCCTGAAGTCGTGAAGTATGACATCGGAGTAATCTCCAATATCCTGCGAGCCAATGCCATCAGGATAGAGGGGGAGGATATCGACAGGTTGAGCGCCGCTGCCGAGATAGCTGCCGGAGCCGGTCTGAAGGTATTCTTCAACCCATGGTGGATGAATGCTGATTCGGCTCAGGTGGTGCCTTATATGGCGAAGGCGGCTCGTGCTGCCGAGCAGTTGCGTGCCAAAGGCTATGATGTTACTTTTGTAGCCGGCTGCGAATATTCCATATTTAATAAAGGTATCCTTCCTGGGAATACCCTCAACGAGCGCCTTATGGCAATGATGGAGGTGGGTAAACTTCAGGATGATACTGAGAGTTTCAATGCGGCCGTATCTGAGATGACGGATAAGCTTAACTCGGTGCTCGGAGCCATCGTGGGCAACGTGCGTGAGTATTTCCATGGCGATGTCATGTATTCCGCCGGCACATGGGAGCCGGTGGACTGGACGCTGTTTGATGCTGTCGGCGTTGATTACTACCGCGATACCCAGAGCGATGAGCAATATGTCGAGGGGATAAAGGATTACCTCAAATATGGTAAGCCCGTATGGGTGATGGAGGTAGGATGCTGTGCCTTCGAGGGGGCTGCTGCCATGGGATCAGCCGGATTCACGGTGTGCAGTGGTGAGGATGAGAATGGCAACGGGATATATGCCGGGGGCTCTGCTCCGGCGCGGTCGGAAAAGGAACAGGCCGACTACGCGGAGACGCAGATAAGGCTTCTCAATGACGCGGGAATAGAGGGTATGTTCATATTTGAATTCTCTTTCCCGATCGCTCCTTACCGCGAGAGCGGACACGATGCCGATCTCACTGCCTATCCTATAGTGAAGAGCTTTGCCAAGGACGATCCGAGGTCGATGAAAATGCCGCCGTGGCAGCCAAAGGAGGCTTTCTACCGTGTAGGCAGGGTGTACAGTGAGCTCGAACAACTGCGATGACTATGGAGCTGGACAGACTTACTACTCCGGCAGGTGTGGCGGAAATTGTAAAGAAACTCGACGCCGGGCACATCGGTCATGAATTAGTCATGACCGATAACCTACATGGTGTAAATCCGGATCCGGCGGTCTGCCGTTCTCTTTCGGAATACCCGGCAAAGATTGTAGGTGCCATGATCGTGTTTTGTGTCAGTGGCACAGTATCCTTCAGGGTAAATCTATCCGTTCATACGGTAGGCCCCCGTGAGGTCATTGTAATTCTTCCTGGATCGATAATCCAGATTGAGACGGCGTGTGATCTTAGGATAGCGGTGATATCATTCGGCAACCATTATTATGAAGATATTATTGATGTGACACCGCGGATGAGGGAGAATCCTGTAATGAGTCTCTCTGAATCCGACTTTAATGAATGTCTTGATATATATACGAATCTTAAGAATCATATTGAGGGTGGTGACATCGAGCTATCTAAGGCAATCGCAACCGGATATATTAAGGTAGTATGCAGCCTGATTTTTGACAGTTGGCGCAGGAATATTGAAATTTCAGGTATGCCGGCACTGTCTCGGCGCAAGCTTCTTTATAGGAGATTCTTGGCAGAAGTACAGGCGGATTGTCGAGAACACCGCTCATTGAGGCATTATGCAGATGTGCTGTGTGTGACACCAAAGTATCTGTCGATGGTGGTGAAGATGGTGAGCGGCAGGAATGCGTCGGAGTATATTGACGAGCTCGTGTCGCTGGAGTCAAAAACGCTGCTTCTTGACAGTAGATACTCAATACAGCAGGTGTCCGATATGATGAACTTCCCCAATCCGAGTTTCTTCGCGAAATTCTTTAGGCACAGGTGTGGTATTTCGCCCTCTGCTTACAGGAAACAAAAGGGCAAATTCTCCGGCAACTAAACTGCCTGTGGAGTAGTTTTTTTCGTAAAAAATAGGCGGAGAATCTCCCAAAAGTGCGATGGTTAACTCTAATATATAAATATTAACAATGGTTAACTGTAAAAATATGCACATTCTGCACATTTGCGCCGTTAATTGTGCCATTGTGTGTTGCACAAATAGATGGCGATTGTGCGTGTTTTTGGACGATGAGAAAAATTAAAACGCTAAGATACAGGAGAATGTTCGGCGTATTTAGGATTTTTTAAGTAAAATTACAAGCATTTGTTTTTTAGAGGCATTGAAAATCCATAACTTTGTAAGCGAGAAATAAATAGCATCCGCATGGAAAAAACGCTCATTATATTAAAGCCATCAACAATACAGCGCGGTCTCATCGGCAAGGTGATCGACCGCTTTCAACAGAAAGGACTTACGGTGAACGGCATCAAGATGATGCAGCTTGATGAGAAGATATTGCGCGAGCATTACGCCCATCTCGTAGACCGTCCCTTCTTTCCCTCGCTCGTGAGGTCGATGATGGCGACTCCCGTGATAGTGATGTGTCTTTCGGGCCGTGATGTGGTAGAGGTGGTGAGGATGATGACCGGTGCCACCAACTGCCGCAAGGCACAGCCGGGCACCATAAGGGGGGATTTCGGTATGAGCGGCCAGGAAAACATTATCCATGCCTCAGATTCGCCTGAGAATGCTGAGGTAGAGATCAACAGATTTTTTTCTCCGTCAGAAATTTTCGAATATTCACCCATCACGACTCCGGCGATATATGCGCCCGATGAGTTGGCTTAACAAGATAGAATCAGCACACTGACTGATTAAAAAAGAATTAATAAACAAATGTATTACCAGAAAGCAAAACTGATTATCTCGGCATTGGCGATCGCCTTTGCGACAGTTGCGGCTACTGCCCAGACCTACCGTCTGCCCGGCCAGCACGCCAAGCAGCAAGGTGACCTGCTTGCCAACCAGGAAAAACTCGAAGACCAATTTAATCTCTCAATCAACCACTACATCGAATTCGCCGAAGAGGAAGAGCCCGAGGATGATATTTACACCGAGGGCTGGAACAGCGGCTTCGTCAATTGCTATAAGAATGTAGAGGTACCCCAGACTGCAGTGATTGACGTGCGCAATTATTGTATGCCGGTAAAGGGCTACATGACATCACCTTACGGCTGGCGTAAACGCTTCGGACGAATGCACCGCGGCGTAGACCTCTCTCTCAGGATAGGCGACACCATCAGGGCTGCCTTCAACGGTCGCGTGCGCATCACAAAATATGAGGCCAAGGGTTACGGCTACTATGTGGTGGTCCGCCACAACAACCAGCTGGAGACCGTATACGGCCACTGCTCGAAATTCCTGGTGAAGCCCGACCAGTATGTCAAGGCCGGCGACCCCATCGCCCTCGGCGGCAACACCGGACGCAGCACAGGCCCGCACCTCCACTTCGAGACTCGATACATGGGCTACGCCATCAATCCCTCGGCAATCTTTGACTTTGCCAATCAGTGTACACACACCGATACCTATACATTCGACAAGCGCACCTACGAGCAGCCGCGTAACTTCTCGCCCGAGGCCAACGCGCAATATGCCCAGCGCTACAACCAGAGCCGTGCCAACGAGGCTTACTCTAACGCCGGCAAGTCAAATGCCAAATCAAGCAGCGCAAGCAAGAAATCTGCCGCCCAGTCAAAGAACTACACTGTAAAGAAAGGTGACACATTGAGCAAGATCGCAGCCCGCAACGGTATCTCGATGTCGCGTCTGTGCCAGCTCAACGGCATAAAAAGCAACGCTCGCATCAAGACCGGTCAGAAGCTGAGAGTAAAATAAGCTGCTGTGACTATAATCAATGTAAGGCTATCCAGAGGCTATTAAAGAATTCGGGCCGCTCCATATGTCGTGGAGCGGCTCATTTTATATCACCTACATCGCGGCCTGCTTGATCTCGGTAGCCCAATCGCGGATCTTGCCGTCGGTGAGGTCGGGATGATTGATCTCATCGATTACCAGACCCACGCATACGCCATCGATTATGGCCGGGGATGACTTGAAATCGTATCCGTCGGCGTTGAATGGCGCGATCATCGTTGCGCCTGTTCCGGCCATTGCCTTATAAATCTTGCCCACGGCAGCGCAGAAGGTATCGCTCATCGTCTCGTCGCCGCAACCGAATACACCCACCATCTTGCCTGTAAGGTCGAGTGCCTTTACGCCATCGAGAAAATCCTCAAAATCAGACTGCATGTCACCGCTGCCCCAGGTTGAGGCTCCCATCAGGAGAATATCATAGTCACCTACAGCGGATGGTGCGGTGTTTGTCACATCGTGTACGTCTGCGAGTTCTACGCCCAGAGCACGGGCTATGCGGGTAGCCACGTCAGCTGTATAGCCCGTGGAACTGCCATAAAAAATTCCGGTCTTCATAATTCACAATAGTTGGTTTTATTTGAAAAACACATCTGCATTGCGAATTGTTTTCAGGAGTTACCGGAAATTCAATGGCGGTGATCATGCCTGTAGAGCTGCCAGGAGTTGACCATGTTGTGCCAGATGCTGTAGAATCCTCCGGCGATGGATGTGACGGGGGTGAAGAAAGTATAACCCATCCAGATTGCCAGCACAGTATTCTTCTGTCCCAACGACTGTCCGGCAGTCACGGCCGATCCGTAGCGTGCGCCGATGGCACGCCCTACGGCAAACTGGCCCAGACATGCCACGAGCGATCCGATAAAGAGGCCTGCGAGGGTGGGCAGGTCGCTGTGGCTGTGGAGCAGCGAGCGTGTGGTGACGGCGATGGCGAGCGACAAGGATATTAGCCAGATATAGAAGGCCAGATCGGCCATGCGTCCCACCATGTCATGTATCCTCGGGGCTAATTTCGCCAGGATGACAGCGCAGATCAGCGGCATGATCAGCAGCGGCATCACCTTGCTGAGGATCATCATCGATGCCACTGTGGAGGTGATGCCGGGAGTGGGATGCACCAAAGGCAGGAGTGCCGGCACCAGTACGGCCACCAGCAGGTTGATGAATATGGTATAGGCGGTGACCTGATTGAGGTTGCCTCCCAGACGGCGTGTGATAACAGCGGCGGCAGTGGCAGTGGGGCATATCATGCATATCATGAAGCCTTCGAGCACCACTCTCAGATGTCCGTGGGGTAGCATCATGAGAATCAGTGTGAGCAGGCAGAATACGCCTCCCTGGATAAGAAGCAGCCACAGATGCCACCGGCAGGGACGCAGGGCGGAGATGTCGATTTTGCAAAAGGTGAAAAACAGCATGAGGAATATCAGGGCCGGCTGTACGGCCGATACAATTTCGGCAGACAGTGAGCTGACGTAGGCCGACGGATCGGCCCAGGAGTATATCAGATAGGCCAGCACGCCGCTGACCATAGAGATGATGAGCCCCCACTCGCGGAGCATACCTGTAAGCTTACCCATGATTCAATTCACAATTCACTATTCACGATTCACTATTCACTATTCTATATTCACTAATACCTATTCACTATTCACGATTCACTATTCACGATTCACTATTCTATATTCACTATTACCTATTCCCTATTCACTGTTATTTGGAGAAAAATCGCGCAAAATTACAAAATTATCACCACATGTGGTAACGGAATTTTACCCATATGCCAATTTTTATTAACTTTGCAGTAAAGTATAATCATGATGGTCAGTAAGAAGGTAAAGCGAAAGATCTCAGGCTCACTTACCTGTGTGGGTGTCTTATGCATTATCGCCAGAGTGTGGGATGTGATTTCAGACCCTCACTCCGCCAGGTGCTGGTTTCAGTTGTGTGGTATCGTCCTGCTGACGTATCTGTGTCTTGACAATTATCTGGGTTATCGCCGGCAAGTGTCCGGTAAAAAAAAATCTGTGACCAATGACTGAAGGAAATGAGAAATTCAACCGTTTGCAGCAGGCCAAGCGCATGATGTTTGCGATGCGCAACGGTGTGGTGGCAGATGTGCTGCGCAAGAGCGGTTCGCCTTTCAGCATCATATTCGGCGTGAATCTGCCACAGCTCACCGATATGGCGAGAGTGCTCGGCACGGACAACGCGCTCGCCGCACAGCTGTGGGCCAACACCACCACACGCGAGAGCATGCTTCTGGCTCCTATGCTTGTCGATGCCGATGATTTCAGTGAGGCGGATGCCGCCGCATGGATCGAGAGCGTGCCATGCAACGAGGTGGCCGATGTGCTGTGTCTCAAGCTGCTGCGTCGTCTGCCGTATGCCTGCGAGCTTGTCAATGCTTACCGAAACAGCGATGACCGTCAGCAGCGTTACACGGCATTGCGCCTGATGTGCAATCTCGCGCGCCGCTATCCCGAAATGGCACGAGAGGTGGCCGACAGTGAGGCTGCGCGCACCGACGGCCCCATGATGGCGATGGTGGAGCGCCTGCGTGACTGCTGACACAATATCGGCCCGTGGCTGACGTTAATAATTATAGACTGACTATCCGGAGGAAGCCGGAGAGGGCATATACCGAAAATGTAACGATTAACAGATGCGATCATCCAGGACATTACGTGCGGCGGCGATAGCCGT
>CAZBWZ010000002.1:0-58732 GCA_964495725.1 uncultured Bacteroides sp. | reverse complement strand
ACGGCCATCTGGTCGTCCAGGCTGTAGCGCAGCTTCACAAGGCGCGCCTTCAGCGTGGCGTAGGTGTCGGCGGCGCCCACCCTCAGGGCGCAGAGGCCGCCGCCCCACCGGGCGATCCCGCCCTCCACGCTCAAATCATCCGCCGGGCACTCCACCTCGGTGTTGTCCTCGCTGTGCGGCAGCTGCCAGTCCGCCACCCTGCCGCCCCTCACCTTGTGATAAGGGGCTGCGTAATCGGTTTCATTCTTAGTTGTCATGATTCTTATTTTTTATCGGTAACTCATAACTCGTAACTCGTAACTAATCGATGTAGACCACGGTGAATGTCTTGAGCTCGCTGTGCGTCGCCAGCCATTCGTAGCCCGTGGCACCGCGCGGTATCTCCACCACCTTTTCCGATGCCGGCACATCTTGGCCGGCCCACTCGAAGGCCTTGGACCCACGTGTCGGACTCTCCATCGGCAGGAAGGTGATATGCTTGAGCTGCTTGTCTATACGGCAGATGGCATCGCCCAGTGCCGTGACATTCTCCGGTACTGTCAGCCGCTCCAGCCTTTCCCACATCGATACGAAAAGTGAAAGCGTCTGTGTCAGCCCTGTGAAGTGGCGCAGCACGTCAAGGTCGGTCACCGTATATCTGTAGGTGGAATCCTGGTTCCAATATGTCTTTTTAAAATCCGCGTCTGTCGCCGCAGCAGCCTCCTCGGCGGTGATATAATCCTCGTGGGCGCAGAGGCCGGACGCGTACAGCAGAGCCATTGTCGGTGCGTTGTCATCTGCGGTGAGCACAACCGTGCCCGAGCTCACCACATGCAGCGGGGCCCCGGGTGAGAAGCACCCCTGCCCAAGCTTGGCGACGATGGCGTCGCGCTGCTCTATGGTGATGGCTCCCACATCCACCGTGCCCGTCATATCCACTGTATTCAGAGCGCAGATGGCCGCAATCAGCGCCCCGCCGCATGTCCAGTCCACCCCGTCGAGCTCCAGCGAGCACCCGCTGTCGGGGGTAGTCTTCTCATCGAGCCACCTCGTCACCAGGGCGAGCGTGTCCACCCCCGGGCAGCCCGTCACCGTCAGGCTCGCCACCCCGGCCAGCGACTCCACCGAGAAATCCTCCCCGTCGGCCGCCCCGTCGCCCGTCAGCCTCGCCAGGCTCTCCAGCCTCAGCGCCGTCAGCGTCCCCGGCAGCCGCAGCGTCTCCGTCACCGCTCCCGGGGCCAGGCTCACCGCCGTCACCTCCGTGCCCCGCGCGTCGAGGCTCTCGAGGCGCGTGTTGGCGCGGAAGTTCAGCGTCTTGCTGCCGCTCTCGGTCGAGGCCTGGGCCTGTCCGCGCAGGTCCACCCGCCGCAGAAGCGGGCACATACCCGCACCCGCCAGGTACCACCCCGTCGAGGCCTCCCCGCCCGCCGGCACATGCATGTCCAGCTCCTCCAGGGCCGAGCACTTGCTTATGTCGAAGGCGTTCTTCAGCGCCCCGGCGGCCCCGCTCATGTCAAGGCGGCTCATGCGGCTCGCCCCGTATATGCGCATCGGGTCGTTGATGGCGAAGGCTCCCGTGATGCCCAGCGCAGCCTCCACGCCCGCCGCCACAAGCCCCGTGGTGCCCAGGTTGGCGGCGTTGTTGGTGCCGTAGCCGAAGGCGTACGTGCGGTTGCCCGTCACCTTTATCACCGTCGGCGCGTCCGTGGCCGCCCGGTTGATGTAGCAGTCGATGTTGTCGCTCGTGTAGTCGCCTATGCCGTATTTGGCGTCCATCAGCGCCCACCTCTGGCGGATGAACCACTCCGAGTGCTGCCTGTCGGCCCCCTGCAGGGCGTAGATGAAGGGCCACGTGCGCCCGTACATCGTCTGCACCGCCGGGGTGATGTACTTGAGCTCGCCGCTCTTGTTGAAGACGCGGTCGCTCCAGTTGCCGCTCTGCTCCTTGACAAGCATGGTCAGCGCCCGGTCGGCGTCGAGCTTCTGGCGCAGGTTGGCCGCGCACGTCACCATCCTCGGATGGAAATTGGCCAGGCACAGGCACCACAGCCACGAGTCGTGCCCCTCGAAGGCGTATTTCGAGGCCGTCACGTCCCACGTGTCCCGCTCGGTGTCCGGCCCGTAGGCCATGAAGCTGTCATTTCTTTTTCCTCGCTGCGTATCACCATCGTAATAAGTCGGGTACCAGATCTGCCCGTCCCACGTGCGCCACAGGATGTTCTTCGCCCTCTGGTCGACGGAAACGAAAAATTCCGTCCAGAGATAATACGTCAGCAGGTAGTCCACATCGAAGTGCTGCGACGCCTCCGCCGCGAATTTCGCCGACACGAAAGTGGAGATGTCATCAGGATCAGCTCCGGAAGGCACGCACGCCTTGATGAAGCTGAGAAGCCCCCTCACGGCAGCCCGCTGAGCGTCCGACGCCAGGCTCTCCTTGCTGGAGTCGGAGATCGACGCCGCGCTCCAGAAGGTGTCCTCCGGGTAGTTGAACTCGAAGGCCTTGTCGAAGGTCTCCGACAGCAGCGCGTCAAGATCGCCCGGAGCCTGGAACAGGCACAGCTGCTGCGAGTTGTTCAGGCTCTCCAACGCTATCGGGCACGCCGGGGTGTAGCCCTCCACGCCCTCCATGCCGAACAGCGGCCCTGATTTCGACTTCTCGTTGTTGAGGTTGTACTGGCCGTAATAGACAGGGGTGCTGTCGTCGCTCTCCGCCGCGAACACGTCCACGGGCACACCGTCTATCGACGCCCTCACGCTTATCACGCCCCCGTGCTCCTTCTGCCACCGCTGCGGAGGCGTCAGCAGCTCCAGCTCCTTCAGCACGTCCGTGAACAGGCGCGCCCCGCCCGTGTTCAGGCTCATCGACGAGTCGCTGTAGTCCGTCTTCGCGCAGAAGATGTTCATCGCCACCGCCCCCGGGCGCAGCCCGTACTTCGTGGCCGGCTCCCCGTCCACCAGCAGCGCCGGCTTCGTGCCCCCCGGTCCCTTCTGCAGGTACAGGCGCAGGTTCTTGCTCGGGTACTTCGTCGAGCTCGTGCCCTGTATCCTGATATAGCAGTCGTCCACCGTGAAGCCCGGCACGCCCAGCCCCGCCGGCGGGTAGTAGCGCACCGACGCCGTGAAGTCCGTCTTCTTGTTGTTTGTGGCGTACACGTCGTCCAGCAGGCCCGGCCTCACGATCAGCAGCACGCCCTTTCCCCGGGATAACAGCTCCTGCATCGACACGTTGCCCTCCTGGTCGAGCACGTCGTTCTCGTTGTGGAGCTCCAGCATCCTCGCCGTGTCCGTCTGGTCGGCTATGAAATTGTCCAGCTCCTCGTCGTCGCTCAGTCCGCGTTTGTAGCCGCGCACGCACACCAGGTCTATGTCCGCCGCTGCCGAGTCGAAGGTGATGCCCACCGGCTGCGCCTGCAGGAAGGAGGCCTCCGTGCTGTACTTGTCGGCCCCGCAGCGGTTGCCGTCCACGTAGAGGTGCATCACCGGCCTGTCCGAGAGCTTCTCCACCACGAAGGCCACCTTCATCAGCGCCCCCTCCACGTAGTTGGTCGACAGCTTCACCTCGCGCGTCTGCTCCTGCCCCTCCTCGTCAATGTAGTCGGTGGTCTCGCCCGTGAGGTAGGCTATCTCGTCGCCCTGTATGCGGAATCCGCGTCCGCCCTCCATGCAGCTCACGATGGGCCTTGTGTAGTCGTTGATTCGGCTGATCCGCAGCGTCAGCTCTATCGTGCGCCCCTCGGCCTTCACGCCCGTGGCCGCCCCGTCCTCGGCGAAGGGCAGGAAATTGACGGTGGCCTTCGCCCCGCCCATCAGGTGCAGCGCGTTGTCTATCCACCCCGAGCTGCGCCAGTCCACGCCCTCGAAGGTGGTGTCCGTGTCGCCGTCGCTCCACACCCCCCTCGTCGCCGCAGCCTCGCTGTTGCTGCGCCCCCTGGCCGAGAGCCGGCACACGCGCCCGTAGGCCGTCTCCGATATCGACACGTCGCCCGCCGCCACCTCGACCCCTATCGTCAGCGACGCCTCCCCGCAGCGGATCTCAATGGTGTGGCTCCCCGGCGTGGTGTAGCGCGTCTGGTAGGTCTGCGCGGTGCGGGGCAGCGCGAGCGAGCTCACCGCCGCGCCGTCCTCCCTGATGGTCGCCGGGGCCGTCTCCGCCGAGCTGTCATACACGCCGTAGGTGATCTCCAGCGGCTCGAAGGCCGTGACCGGCACCACCGGGCCAAGGCGGGAGCCGCCGGTCACTATCTCCCCGTCGGGATTGCTCACCACCGCGGCCACGGCCTTCGCCGCTCCCTGCTTCAGCAGCGTCATGTATATCGAGTTGCTGCGCAGTGTGCGGCCTCCGGCATCCATCGTGGCCACTATCTGCGCCGAGTGCATGCCTGCGCCCAGCGACGCCATCGGCACCAGGAAGCGCAGCGTGCCGGGGTTGGTGGCTGTCACGGTGTGGCTACTGTGCTGCTCGCCGTCGATATACAGTGTCACCTCCTTTGTGCCGCTGCCGCTCACCCTGTAGGGTATCTCCGCGGTGTCCGACGGCCCGTAGCCGCCGCTCTGCAGCATCGCCGTCAGCGGGAAGTCTGAGGTCAGCGACAGCGCCACCACCTTCACGGCCAGATAGCGCTGCTTGCTGCGCGGCTGCCCGTCGGCCCCCGTCCACGTCGCCTTCACGTAGATGTCACACGTGCCCGGCGTCAGGTGCGGCCCCAGGTCGTCGGTGTAGGTGCCCGCCGACGCCAGCGCCCGCAGCCTGCTGTAGAGCTCGGTGGCGCCGCACATCACCCTCACCTCGATGTCCGCCTTGATGTCCGTGCTGTCGCCGTCGGAGTTCACCACGTCGTAGTCGAAGGCCAGCTGCACGGCCTCCCCGGCCTTGACGGTGCTCTTGCTCACCCTGGTGGTCAGCACCAGGCGCGTCGCGTCGCTCTCGCCGCCACCTCCCCCGAGCATCGGTATCTCGCAGTCGTCGAGCGTCTGCCCCTGCCTGTTGGTCAGCATTAGCCTCACCGTGTTGCTATCCTTGTCGATCTCGTAGTCGATGCCCGTGACATTGCCGCTGTTGAGGCGGTTGAGCTCGCTCGCCACCGCCGCGTTGCTCACCGCGTTGGTGCTCTCGGCGTCCAGCGAATCGTCCACCTCCACCACCGGCACATTCCCGATGGCCTGTTCCAGGGCCGTTATCTCGCCCTTGATGTATTCCTGCACACGCGCCCCGCTCACAGGCGCCCCGCCCGTCGAGGCGTCGCCGCCCCAGTCCGTCTCGCGCGTTATCTTCTCATTGTATATCTGCTTTGCCATTATGTCATGTATTTTTTGTAATGTTGAAAAGGCACCTTGAATTCCGACCCCGCCCAATACCGGCGGTGAGCCGCGCGGTATTGCCCCTCGCTGTAGCGCGGCCTCCACCGTGCCAAGGCGGCAGCCGCCGGCTTCATGCGGCAGCGGCGACCGCCGTATGCTCCGCAGCAGGGATTCATGCCCCTGATGCGCTGCTGCGTCCGGCAGCCGAGGCAGTTTTCCATAAGCCGCACATGCCGCAATATCTTCAGTGCAAGTCTCGCCCTCATCATAGTTTTAAGTCTTTAATTGCAAGTCATCAATCATAGTTGGTTGTTTGTCTCCGGGTGTTTTTGTATCAGTCCCGAGCTTCAGCGAGACGGGCCCTCAGTTTCTCCACCCCTCGTCGTTCAGCCACGGCTTCTCGTTCACCCAGAAGCCCGCCCCGAAGCAGCTCCTGATAGCCTGCCACACCAGCCGCCCCGCCTTATACACGTAAGCGATCACCCGCCCCTTGGCTGTGATCGCCGATATATCATATCCCTCTTTCCGTATCATAGTAATTATGCCTTAATGGTTATACTCAGTTCTCATCCTCAAGCCGCCCACCGCGTCAGCCTTTTTGTAAAAGCCCCGAGCTTCAGCGAGAGGGGCAGGGTAGGCGTTCACCGTGCCACGCCGTTGAGCGGCGGGGTCATCAGCTCATTCCTCATACACAAAATAAAACTTCTCCGCGTCCTTCACTTCGAGCCCATCGTAGGCGCTCTCGCTCATCACCACGAAATCCCCCTTGTCGGCCTTGGATGCGTCCAGCCCGCTCACAGCCAGCGCAAGGGCCGGTATCGTCGAGTCCTCTATGGTGGAGACGCGCCCAGCCAGATTCGGGATGGACGTCTGCTGAATAGTGTCCACCTGCGCCTCAAGCGTGTTTATCTTGCCCTCGGCTGTGGTAATCTTGCCCTCGGCTGTGTTTATCATGCCCTCGGCTGTCGTCACCCTTGTCGCGAGTGCCGAGGCCGCCGCCTCGATGCCCCCTATGTCGTCGCGGAGCTGGCCCGCCCCGGTGTTGAGCGTCTCGATCTTGCCCTCCGCCGTAGCCACGCGCCCCTCCAGCTCCGTGAAGTCGGTGCCGTCCGCCTTGCTCTGTATCTGGGCCTTGATGAATTCCTCCACCTTCTCCCCGCTGTAGGCCTGCTTCCCGTTATCCCAGGGCGTCTCCATCCCCGGTATCGCCGTCGTCAGTATCGTCCTCTTTCCCATAATTCTATTCCTCGTAGATGAAATAATACTTGTCATCATCGGTAGATGCGAGAGCATCGTATTCACTATCGCTCATCACCACAAAATCAGCCTTGTCGACTTTCGCGTTGACATGGCACATCCTCGGGTTCTCGGCCCATGTGCTCCACTGCTTGTCAGAGATGTCGTAGCTTCGGGAGAAAACCTTTGGCTCGCAATCTTGGTGCGAGCCGGTGAATATGCCGTTTTGCAATGTCATCGTAGTGTGCATCTCCTGTGTGATTTCATGAGCCCCTGAGTCGGAGTACTGCAGCAATATGCCGGCCACCTTGCCGTCAACGAGCACACGGTATATGCCGGGTGTCTGCGTGGTGGCGTATCTTGACGAGGTCATTGTGTCTATGCTCTCAAGAGCGACATCACTTACCGTATTTTTGATAGCCTTGTAGATTTCTTCATATTTATCTTCGGCTTGCTTGGCGATTGCCTCCATGAGCACTGCGTATGACACCTTTTTGCCGCCGCCAATCTCAAATACGTCGGTATCACTCAACGCTGACACAGACGTGAGCTGCTCTATCGACTTCGCATTAGTCTGCAACGATGAAATCACCGCAGACACAATGCTTTGAAGTTCATCTGGTGTTAATGCCATATTATAGAATTTTGCGATAATTATTGGTGGAAATATTTCTGTAATCGGTATCGGTGCGCCGCATGGTCAGATGATTACGCTGCTCAATAGTCGGATTGAGGTTCACGACCCTCTGCAAATTCTGTGTGAACACGAAGGAGTTCACGCCCTCAAGCTGCACATTCATTTCGGGGGTGCTTGTCTCTTTCCTTGCATACCTCACTCCGTTAAAGTAGACGTATGAGCAGCAGAGGATCCGGTTGAGCAATGCAGCAAACCACACTGGACAGCCTTGCGAGTTGCCGAGCGTGAATTTCTGCTGCAATGAGTCAAGCGCATAAAGTTGCACGATGTCTGCCTTGTCAGTAGTGAACTGCTCGCTCTCTATTCCGAATGCCCAATTGCTATCCTTGAAACCACCGGGAGCACGGAAGTCAAAGAAATACTGCATGTGGTCTATAAAAAACACGGCATCATCTCTCTGACGGTTATTAACCATCGAATATTGAATAAGCGTGGTATTCTCCAGTATAAGGGGATCGTCAGTCACCCGGAATGCCTGACTATACGTTCCTCCAATCTTGAGACTGTACAAGCCTGGCGAAGGAGACAATGCAGCGAAATCTAAGGCAGTAACGCTATTCATTTCCCAGACATTATATATCACGTCAGAAAATGGAACATGTCCTGGTTCCTTGCACAATATCCAATCGCCCTCATCTTCCTCAGGCCGTTTTATCAGCTGCACGAGAATCTTATCAGAGGGCGCAAATGTCTGGATATACTCGCTCTCCAATCCATCGGATTTAGGGATATTGAAGAACAGCGGGGTGAATGGACTTATCATCATATCTCAATCTGCTTTACTATAAGTTTATACTTGGCCGCCTCACTCTTGGCATACTTCAGCTCCACTGAGCTGATAAATCCTTTGTATATCACACCATGGCTGTAAACTTCTATGATAGAGTTGACGTCTTCGGGAAAGCTTACATCGTCGCTCGAGAATGAAATCCGCCCCATCGTGAACAAAGGAGATGTCATTGCTATATCGCCGTTGACAGGAATGCCGTCAATACTAATGTCTGCGCTACCTTCAGTTGAGGCAAACTTCAATACAAGAGGCTGACACATGCTGCTGATAAAGCCCTCGTTTGCCTTAACGCAATGGCGGGGGCTAAACTCTCCGTTGAATACCGTATCGGAGAGAGCGCCATCAATCACGGTCCCTCTATGTAACACCAATTCCGTTGATACGGTGCTCTCACCGTCTTCTTCTCCCCTACTCTCGGTCTGCTCGTTTATAATCTCCTTTTCATCGCAGAGAACAAAGAATACAGTGCTGTCAGACTTATCGTCTTTTGTTTCTTTTGTCCTTTTTTGAGCAGTGAACTCAAGGCCGTAGCAATCCGCACGATACTTACTTTTTAGCGATAGCTTTTTCTCTGACGCGTCTATCCCGGTCGTGTAATATGCCGTGAAGTTCCATTCATCCCTACCGCATTCCGCTTCATAGTCCTGCTTGTCATAGCCGACCTCAACGCTGCTGTAAAGGTAGGCACTGTCCACCGTGTAGGATATGTCACGACAATTTGATATCGTTTTAGTGTTGTCGCCGGCAAACAACTCGCTGCGGTGACAGAAAAAGATATCCTGCTCGTCGGGCATTCCCTCGACACTGCTCTTAATCCGCTCTCCAAGACAATAAGTGTAGCCGAACACAGTCTGCATCCAGTCACAGAACTCGCTGAAGGAGCTGTAGAACTTCGCCTGCGGGATGGCTCGAACACACTCGGCGGCCAAAAGGTAAGTGTCTTTAAGCCGACCATCATACTCACTGATATGCACCGAAGTGTTGAGCTTGCCCTCGCAGATTCTGTCGAGCAACGCCTTGGCTACGGTAAGAGGTCTGATGGAATCAATGTATATAGCCTTGGCCCTGCTTCTCCACTTTGTCTTGATTGACGCGCTTTTGAGTCTTATGTAAATCGGAGGATCCGCACGCCCGATATTCGCTTTGTAGAACATCGCAATCATTGTACCCGCCGGCAAATCCTGAAGGGTATACTTGTAGATATACCGATAGCTCCCGCATTTCATAATCTGACTTCCCCTATGCCCACTGCTTACGACGGTACCATTGCCGGGCAACCATTCGAGCCTTTCGGGTATGTTGGTCGAGGGAGTGAAGTATACCGCCTCCACATCAGAAGGACTGTTGCTACTGCCTATTATGGCGTAAGAGTTCTGAGGCGTCAATGGATATGCCGCTTTCAGGGCCTCGAGACTTGGGTAACATCCCACATATTGCATAGTTTGGGAACTGCCGAAGCTAAATACAGATCCGACATCATCGCAGTCATTCACATTTGAATTTACATTGGTGAACTTCTTTATCCGGATATCGACATCATTGATGATTAAGCCATCTTGCTGAATGTATCTGTCAAACTCTATATCGGCCTCAATCTCAATCGTCGCCAGCTTCTCAACTTTCAAAAAATATGAGCCGTTGCTGTCGGTCTCATCCTGAAACGACACAGGGCTGCTCTCGTAAGTCTCGCCGTCACCGATTGTGTATGTCATGGCACGTCTGAAGTTGAGCGAGCGATCAAGGAATATATCGGATGATGTTTTCTCCGTAGGCCTTGTGGGTGTGGTGTTGCTCATCAACTCATGTGCCGCACTGTTCAGCATTATCAGACGGTCATAGTTCAATACTCCGTCACGCATGATGTCCGTTCCGACAATAAACTCATACCTGGTGGTTTTCTTTGAATTGATCAGTGCCGCAAGGCTATTGTCAATGGCCGAAATGGATAATATCAGACCATCCCACTGTATAGTCGAGAAATCAAGAGGCGCGCTGAATTGTTCTTCCCATTCCCATGCGTCAGTTATGGTCAATATAGTTATCCCGGCATTTGCTTTCACACCATGATGCAGATACTCATCAAACAGCAGGTCGTAAGCTTCACCGACAAACTCAAACTTTGAGGTAAATGACCTCACGACACCATTGTAGTCCTTTCGGGAATAGGCGCATACTATCTGATCCCAGTTGTGAATGTGTTCACTCGTGAGCTCATGACCTGCACCGGCGACTGTGAGTATATATCTTGTCAGCATAATGGCAAAGATATAGGAAATAATTGCCGGCATGACAAAACATCGGAATTCTTGAATGTGGGTCAACACGCATATCGCACCTTAACTATTTGTCATTGCGTGATATGCGCATAATATATAGATGAAAGCGACTTTTGCAGTCTTTATCTGATATCCATGACTGGAATAATTCCTTTTGTCACTTGCGCCCCACGTGATTTATACAGATAGGAGGCCAAGGCCGAGCGAAGTGTCATGGGGCGTTGCAGGATAGAACTCATGATTTCCGCTCTCCAATGCGGGTCGCCGGGATTGTCAATGAATCCACTGAGCGCTTTTATCAACCGCATGGCGTAATCCTGCGCCGGCGTCAATTTTTTGATAGGCGCGCTCATTTGACCACGCCTATCAGGTTCTCGATTTTAAAGCAGCGGAACGCCTTTTTCTCGACGTCGAAGTAAGTAAGGGTCTTATACGATGGCTTGGTGAATCTCTTCCCGCCGAATGTGGTGCCTGTGGGGATATTGAGCAATGTGCCGACTGCTTTGCGGATAGTGCCGTCTGTTTTGGTGTAGTAGAAAGTGACGACCCCCTCTCTCATGGCCTTGGCAAGACGGTAGAGTTCCCACGCTTTCAGCATGCAATTTCTCCACGTCTGTTTGGTTGCTCTCCAGAGCTGCCACGCATACTTCATCACTCTCGCTCGGAAATTTCTCTTATTATCCATATTAGCAGATTTTAAATGGTTTGACTATTAGTTGATTATTGTACTGTAAAGTTAGTCACCGTGAACGGATGTTACAAACAGAACAATCACAATTTTACCACCTTAACATTTACTGACATTTTTATTTGTCAAGCAACTTTCTGAGCAATTTCCTTCCGAGCGAGATACGGCTCTTTACAGTACCGAGGGGTAATCCGAGCCTTGCGGCAATCTCTTGCTGTGAGAATCCCTGTGCATACAACATCACACATTCCATATTCACGGTCTTGTTAGAGCACTCATGCACTACCTTCAATATACTGTTGACAGCTGCAAGCTGATCGGCACTTTCAGAATGGCAAATATCGATGGCGTTATCATGGTTTGAGGTAAACAACACACATCGCCGCCGGTTGTACTGGGTGATGTATGTATTGGTCATTATGGTAAGTGCCCACGGTTTAAAACTTCTATTGGCTTCAAACTTTGCCCCCTGACTGAGGCACCTGAATATTGTCTCTCCCGCCAAATCATCGGCATGCTCCCGGTTGGAATAAAACCATCGCGCCTTATTTCTTATCCATTCGGCATGCTCGACAACAAGATCCTCGACACTCATTATAGGCTACGCTTGATGTTGTCACTTTCTCGCTTAGCCGCCACACGCATTTTCATGGCAGCGACATGTAGCCTGTCTATCATCATGTCAATATCATTCTGCTTTTGGCTTTGTCGCCAGACCAAAAGCTCCGACAAAATGATATCACACTTTCTCTCTATTCTTTCAAGTCGGGAGAGCCGACGCGGTTTTTTTCGATTTTTCATGGCAACTGATTTTGTAATTGGTTACTAACGAAATCGAAAAAAGCCTAATCAAAAAAAAAGGTGCATCCGATAAATGATGCACCTTACCACATAGTAGCGACCGTCTTTAACTGCGCTTCATGGCACTGATTTGAGCCTCCACCTCACGATTATACCTATCAACAAGATGGGCGTATATTGTCGCTTTCATTGTCGAGGTATCTATTTGGAACTTGAAGTGAGCCATCAAAGTCGCTGTCTGACCGTCAAACGACTTCCGGATTGCCTGTTCGTCAGGAGCCAAGTCTTCTTCAGTTCTGATTTTTTCAACGGCACGTCTCGCTCTCTCAAGCCTGGAAGACACTTCGGCTGCAACCCTTTGGTCGCTCATGGACTCCACTTTGATTCCATATTCCGCCAATATAATCCTGACTTCATCATACAGCCCTAACCCGACAAGGTTATTACACATAGTTAATAATTTGGCTTCCCCCTCAGTCTTGATCCGACGCTTTGCCTCGGCAAGATAGCGTTTAGCCCCAGCCTTGTCTGCTATGCAACAATACTCATAGAGAATGCGTCCCATTACCTTGGGTATCTCTGATGACAGCTTATTTCCCTTCTCACATTCGGAAATCAATATTTCGGTTTTTCCACATGACAAGTCTATAAACTGTGCCATTGTCAGTTGGTCAAGTCTCGTTATCATAATCCCCTCATTGCTTTGAATTGTTCAAATTCCTGTCTGTATGCCAATGCTCGCCTGTCTTTAGTATTCTGTCGTATGAGCTCGGCAAGAACCCAGACGCTACGGAGCATTTCCCTGTCATTGTAGCCTGACATCACAATCTGTTTGTCATCTTTGTGTACGGGCATCCTGACATTTACAAGATTCTCGCACTGCCGAATGTCCGGTATCACTTCCGCGCCTTTGGGCAAATCGACAATGATAGGCTTGTCGGGTGTCAGCCATGCCGAGCCGTTGAACATCACCACCTCATGCCTGCCACCGTCACCTACAATAGCAGGCCCACCCTTGTGGTTATCCGTGCCCTTGGCGTACTTTGGGATTGGAGTGGCGAGAGCTGTGGCGAGTTGTAACGCACCGAGGGTGCCGACAACGGCCATCATAGGTATGGCGGCGGGCCAACCGGGCTTAACCCACAACTGCATCAGAGCCATTGCTGTATTCAGACCTATGTTGGCGATTGAAAGCGCCTTGTCATATATCGCCTGACGTTGCTTGATCTGCGCCTTTTTCAGCTCGAGTTCCTCGGTTTTTTTCTGTGACTTTTCCTCGGCGGCCCGCTTGCGGGCTTCACCCTCCTCCTGTGTTATCACATTCTGCTCAACGAGACGGGTTATGCGCTCCTGCTCGTCATCAGCGGCTTTTTCCTGCGTTTCCTGTTCGGCTTCAATTTTGGATATCCGAGCATCGTGGATTGCGGACATAAGTTCGTTGACAGAGGTGAGTAAATCTTTAACTTTATCAGCCCACCTTTGAGTTGCGGAGATACCTTTTTCCATCTCATTCCTTTCAGCCTCGTATTTATCTTGTATAGCCCGTATCTCCGCCTCTGTCGTAGCCTTTTCGAGCGCAAGCTTGGCTTTAGCGAACTCCGCTTCAATCTTGAGTCGCTCATCAGCGGCGAGGCCTTCCTCCTGTAATACTTTTTCGAGCATCTCAACGGTGGCTTTCGCTGTCGAGATTTCGTACTCGGTCTCAAGAGCGGCCATGTCCTCTTGATACTTACGCTCTATGGCTTCTCTCTTGTCAGCATTGTTGTTAGCAAGAGCAAGTTCCTCCGCATAACGTTTTTTCAGATTAGCTACACTCTTATTGAATTGATCTTCGCGCTTAACTTCCTCGATGGCGTACTGCTCCTGGATACGCTGGGCTCGCTCTTTGGTGAATTGCTCCCGAGCCGCAGTTTCCAACCGTAAATATTTAAGGACGACGTTAGCTCTCATCTCATTGGCCTCCTCGGTAGTTAGAGTAAGCTCTTGCTCGGCTTTATATATGGATAGATACTCGGCTTTACGCTTATTGTCCAAATCTTTGAGCATCCATTCAATTTCCTCGGCTGACCCTTTCTCTACTGCGTTGAGGTGGGACTCGATATAATCAGCTTCGGTCTTATTGACACGCTCAAGACGAGAGATTTCCAAATTTTCAAGTTTCTTGTTGTGCTCAGCAGCCAGTCCCTCAAGTTCCCGATGATGCGCCACTTCAAGTTGAGCGAGACCATCCTTATTTTTTACAAGTATTTTTTTTCGCTTCTCGTATTCCTTATTGAGATCCTCAATCCTACGATGATAGGAATTTAGCTCAGCCTGACGCTGCCGCTCAAGACTGTCCGTGATCAACTGGACAAGACCATCCTCTCCGGCTCTGACAGCTTTTCTCAATTCCTCCACGGCTTTCTGCGGATCGATATTGCCACTCAAAGACGATGAACTTCCACCGACTTTCTTGCGAGAATTCGCTTTTGCCTCATCCGCATTTACACCATCTATTTTGAGCTTGGCGGCCTTATCAAGAGAGGCGCAAAGGTTCTCATAAACCTTACGACTTATCTTTGCTTGGTCAAGTAGCGTTTCGGCCAATGCTTTCTGCTGTTCAAGTTCTGCCTGTATGATTTGACGCTTATACTCGTAGGTGCCGAGGCGCTGTTTCTTCTCTTCTTCTTCCGACTCATGTATGACTCGCAAAAGATAGTTAAGGCTGTCCTCCTTAGTCTTGGCAAAGGCTTCGTCAGCTTTCTTCTTGGCCTCAAGAGCCTCCTTGTATTCATCCTCATCTTCATCGTATAGCTCTTTGGCCCGGGCGAAGAGCGCATCTGCCGCCTCTTTCTCGGCTTGCTTGTTACGCAAGCTCTGATTCAATAATTCTGCTTCGGTTGCCCCCCTCGCCTTCATTCGGTCTATGAGCCTGTCGTTGGCTTCGCACAAATCATCATGAGCCTTTTTCTGGTCCTGATATTTTTGCAACGCTTCATCACTTGCGCCGAAGAATGCCTGGAAAGTTTTGACCAATCCCCATACGGCAGCGATTGCCGCAACAATGGCAACAACAAGTAATCCTATAGGATTGGCACTCGCAGCCGCATTGAAAGCCCATTGAGCAGCGGTAAGCGCGGTTGTGGCTATCACTCCTTTGCCTTGAGCCGCTGTATGAAGATTCTCTGCGACGGTGCGAAGTTTGGTCTGCACAAGATTGACACCCTGCATCACGGCTGATTGCGACTGCAAGGTATTTTGGATTGACTGCATCGCATTTGACGCGGCAATAGCAGCCTGTAATTTCGTTTGGATAGTCGCCAAATCCTCAGAGGAAATTCCGAGCATTTCAGCGGCGCCGGTTGCCAAGCCGAAACCATCAATAGCAAGTTGCAATGCCCCTCCGAGCTGATCAAGACCGCGGGTGTCGGATGCCGCATTGGAGATTGCCTGATTCGTATCAGCAATCGCATCTCTCAACGCGCCGGCTCGCTCAGTGAGGTCGGTGATATGATTGGCGAGAGCCTGACCGTCCGCTGACTTTTGTTCTTCTTCCGACAGGCTCTGGTACTGAATGGTGAGAGTCGCGATCTCAAGGACTAACTCTTTGAGGTTTTTCTTGACGCTCTGACTTACAGCTGAGTTTTCCTGTATTAGGTTATTATTTTCCTCAATTTTGGCGTTTAGGAGCTCAATTGTCGATTGGGCTTCATCACTTGAAAGATCAACGTTTCTCAATGCTTCAGTGAGTCTTTGATTCTGAGCCTCAGCTTCAGCAATGGAGGCCGCATGAGTGTTCATGATATCGCTCACATCGGTCAGACGCGCCCTGTTCTCTGCAAGTTTTGCATTGATGGCGTCAAGTGTTTCTCCATAGCCAGTATCGGAAGTGTCAAGCATACCTTTTGCCTCAGTCAGGATCTTAGTCTGATCTGCTACGTCTTTCATCGTGACAGCCTCCTGCCTGATAACAGCGATAAGGCTTTCTGTCGCAACGACACCATTCCGTCCGGCGATGGCATAGTTTCCGACGTTGCGTTGAAATTCTCCCATGTCGGCTGCAGTATCCTTAAGATGGGCATCAAGATTCTGAATCGCATTCTCGAGCTCCTTTCCGAAATCTGAGTTGCGTCCTTCCTCGTTCAAATCTTTGTAGGCCTTTTTCAACAGTTCGAGCTGCTGTGACATGTGCACATAGCTGCCTTCCTGTGATTGGGCTGCCTTTTCCTCTGCGGTCATGATCTGGGTCAGAGTCTTCTTCTCCTGAGCCAGAGATCGGTGCCGTGAGATGAGCTCCGCCTCTTTTGCCGTAAACTCCTCCAACGTAATTTTGCTTTGCTTAAGGGCTTTCTCATTTTCCTTCTGCGCCTGCTTGTTTTCCTCAATCTTACGATTTACACTGATGAGGCTCTGCACCTGCCCCTCGTAGGTGTCGTGAAAGTGATCAAGCAGCTTCTTTACCCGGTCATATTCGGAATAGGATTCACGCTGGATCTTGTTGACACGTTCTTGCTCCATGAGCTGCCTTGAGATGGTATTGGTGGTGTTGGCTATCACCTGCCCCTGCTGAGCTACAACCTGTGTCAGCTGCGCATTGGCCGCAGCAGCCTCCTTACTCTTCTGCGACAGCAAGTCCTGCATTTTTTCCAAGTCGTCAAGACCTTTGACCGGGAGTGTCAGACCTTTGGCCAAATCTTTGGCGACAATTATGTAGGTGTTAAGCACAGCCTGAAGATTGGTGTTCAGGTCTTTTATCTGGTCTATGGTGGATTGGTCCACCAAATCTGAGATCTTAATGTCTGCCATCAGTAAGGTGTTATATATTCTACGATTTCCTTATCATTCTCGTCCGCGGTGACAAATCCGTATGTACCGTCGTCATTTCTATATATCACGACAGTCTCCCCCTCCATCACCGCGTATGATTTGGCGAGCCGGCGTATACGCTCCAGCTCTTGCCCGAGTCTTTTATGTAAACATGCGCAACTCATTTGTATCCACATTTTTGAAAGTGCTCGCCTATGGCAGGAAGCATATATGTCTCATTGAAATATTCTATGGCAGACGGCCCCATGTTCAATATCTCGTCGCCGTATTTGGCGACAATATCAGGACCGTCACCGACTCCGGGGTCTGTGGTAAGCTGGTCACCTTCCATCCTTGCCGTTATCTCTGAAAAGAATTTTCCATTGATGAAAAGGTTCGGCACTTCGTCGGGCCGGGGCGGTAATCCAAGCATGGAGCCGGGTACAGGGGGCGTTATCTCATGTTTCCACTTCTTGTAGTCTCCGGCTCTATGGTACCATGTCCCCTTTTCTTCAAAGAACGGATCATCATCGTAGGTCGGTGACAAATTATCGCCCATGCCATCCTGACCGCTATATAACTGTTCCTGTATCTCCAGAATAACAATGCCTGAATTACGGGACAGACACGACACGCACGCCACCTCAAAGCCATCTGCGATTTTTTTGATTATGTCCGCTACTTCCTTTATCCCCATAGTAATCATGTTAATTGTAAAAGAGGTGGAGACCAACCCCCACCTCTTTTCTTTTCCGGCTTTACTTGTAAGCTTTCTTTTTAGGTTTCACAATGAGCCCGTACACATCTGAAAGCATCTTCCTGCGGACCCGCTCCTCACGGTCAAGCCAGAAGTCGTGGAGGTGCCCGGTCACAAACTCCTCTTTGGTCATCTTGCCAATAGCCTCCTCAAAGAAATTGACACCCTCGTAAATCATGCCTCTACCTGAACTATACCCTTGACATCGTTCTCGTAAAGAACACTGGGGGCTTTGAGTGAAACTTTGCCTGTTCCGGAGATAGTCAGCGTCTCATCGGCCTCGTTGTATGTGGCCGCGGAGGCGACGCCATTAAAAACGGCGTTCCCGGCAGTCGCGATTATCGGACCATAGATGGCGGTAATGTCAAGACCTCCGACTTTCTCGACAATCTTGTACGCGTTGCCGGTGTCGCCAGCTTTGACAAGATTCACCTCGATGAGACCGACGTTCTCGATATCCTGAATATTGAAACCAAGCTGCACGTAATCGGCTTTCTCCTTGGATTTCTTGGAATCCTCATGCGAGAAAGTGACAGTAAGCTGAGCGGCATTGGACGAAGTCTTGAACGGAGTCGAGTCAGAATATATGTTGTTCATGGGGAATGGCGCAAGTACGTCTGTGCCGTCGTTGATTCCATAAAGGAAGTTGTCACAGTCGTAGTAGTACACGCCCCATTTGCGGTTGCCCGCCCTGGATATCGAGGCGTCGAGAGCTGCGGAGTATTTGTCGATTGTCATCGTGTCCTTGCGGGGACTGATGCCGGTTATCTGCTCGGGGCCGTAGCCGACGGCCGATGTCTGCACTTCGCCGCCGTTTTTTGCCGCCTCAACAAAGGTACGCACGCCGTAGACTCTTTCTGCCTCGGCAGCGTGGACCAGCTTCTCAAGAGATTCTGCGGTCAGATTGGCTGGAAGTTTGCTGCCGTAAGGCACGATGATCGCGCCAAGCAGTTTGTCGTAAGGTATCTCGCATTTGGAGGTGCCTGTGTTTAATTGCGCCGATGCGCATGTACGTATCTGTCTCATTGTATTCTACAGTTTATTTGTCTTACGGTTAATTCCAAATTGGTGATATTTATTGCGTCAATGGGCTCACTGACGGCATCCCCGGTGCCGGTATGAGCCCCATATCTGCCATAAGAGTAGTTCTCAGAGTATTCGTGAGCTACCGTGTCGTCATCAAATGTCAGTCTCGTGTCTTTCCTGACAGCTCCAATGAAACTGTTGTAGATAGGCCGGAGGATGTACTCGAACGAATATTTCCTGCGCTGCTCATTGCTCCATTGTTGCTTGGAAGAGCAAGCTATCAACACGTTGACCTTGGCTTTTGAGAAACAGTCCTTCCGGCCACGGGTTTCCTTGAACGGACAGAACAGTGCGATGAGGGGGAATTTCATCTCGTCGCCATTCGGCACTTTGCCCAAGTCGTCAAGTTTATCCTTCAAATATTGCGCATTGCCGAATGTATAGTTTATCTGAGGGCATGCCATACGCCTGAAGCCTCCTTGGAAGTCGGGAACAACAAGCGTGCAGTTTCCGGTCACCGATTTAACTATATCCTCCATTATGTCTATTATCTCACGGCTGCGTCTGTCTGCTGTCCTCATATATTGAGCGTGTTTATCCGAGTTAGCATCTCGTCATCCACGTCAATGTCTTTCAACGGACATTCCTCGCTCCTGCTCCATTTTAAAAATCTCTCGTTCTTTTCCACCATACGGTTCCACACTTCCACCTGCCTGCGTATAGGCGAGACGTAAGTGTTGGCGCATTTAAGCCTCACGAGCCCCGTTATCGTAGACTGGTCGTTGGCAGACCTAAGTATGTGGAAAAATACATAATCAGCGAATGGTTCCCTTAGTTTTTCAAATATTTCCTCATACACGTCTACCTCAAAGCTGTCGCCCTCGTCTTTACATACAAGGTAATTGTGCGCCTTGTTTCCGTGGGGCGAACCGAGAGCCAACCTCAGAAATTCCTCCTGGCACTCGCCAATGTAGCCCTCGATAGCGTTGTTGACCTCTACCGAATTCGGTGTCGGCATTGCCGCGGAGGTGCCAAGGGTCGCATTGAGGATGCGCCGGTAGCCTTTGGTGAAATATGAACTGTCGATCAACATGGTTACTCTGATTTCTTTGTGCGTCGGCCTGTGGTCTTTTTCCTTTCTTCTACTACTTCCTTAGTGTCCGTGCACTCGATATATTTGTCGTCGACAGGAACGGTGGCGGGATTGCTGATTGTCAGCAATCCCCTGCGCACCTTATCCCTGCAGATCCTTACGACAAAATCAAGCTCTTGCGGAGCACCACTTATCATCAGTTCCATCATCAGCCCTGTGTAGTGGTGGACGTGGAAGTCGATGTCGAGGTTGTAGCGGTGGGCTTGGTGATGGCAGCCTTGAGGGCGGCGAGGTCACCGTATGCGAATGCCCAAGGCATGTATACAGGGAAGATCACCTCCTCCGATGCCATAAGCACAATCTCATTGGTGAGCTTCGTCTCCACATCCTCCGCCCACTCGAGAGTCAGCGAAGTGTAGTCTACGATGTGCGCACCGGAGTTGTTGTCACCGAGCAGGTACTTACCGGCAGGTATACCCGAGTATTCGATTACCGGACGGCCGGCGATCATCTTCACGCCATTCTGGATCCGGACAAGCTCCAGAGGCCTTCCGAGCGCATCCTTCTCGCTGTCGATAGCGTTGAGGGTGATAGGATTCAGCACAAGGAAGTTCGGGAAATACTGGCCGAATGTCATGACGGCGAATGCGGTCTTGATAACATCCTCGCTGTTGGGAGCCTCGATGGACTTGAATGCGCTGTTGTTGACCTTGAAGGTCATGTTGGCGACATTGGAGTCGGTCTCGGCTGATTTGCATCCCACACCTACGAGAAGCACCTGGCGGTCGTTGACTTTCACAAGCGAATGGGTTGCGTTGAGGTCAGTGTTGGTGACAGCGCCTGTAAGGGTTATCGTCATGCCGTCGAGCACCATGGGCTGTGGATTGGTGAACTCGATGAGTGTATCGGCTTTCGAGTTGTAGGGAGTCACGCTCTTGATTGAGCCTGCGGCCCCCTCTACGATGGAGTCTGTGATTACACTCTCGACTGAGGTCACTCCGTCATGGTTGGCGATACCGAGAAGATTCTCGCCGTTGCCGTCACCGAAGAGTAGGTTCCAGTCCTCCGCCATGAACACGGCCTCGGGGAGCATCTGTATGATGAAAGAGCGGATATAGGTGCGGCTCTTGAGCATGCGCTTCGAGATGCGGATGTGTGTACCGAGACGTTTGGTGCCGGTCTGCACTTCCTTGGCCTTGATGCTCGATTCGGGCAAACGACCGTTCTCGGTGACGTAGCGGGCGTTGCGGTCCATGAAATACACCTGGGTAAAGGCAAGGTTGGGATAAGCGGGGTCGCCAGAGATAGTCTTCAGCACCTGACGCATGTGCAGTGGCTTATTGGCGATAGGAGTCACTACCCTCGACTGCTGCTGGGTGATCAGTTGAGTACCCTCGTAGCTGTCACTGAGGGAAACGACATCTTTGAGGATGAAGCCGGGAAACTCGCCGGATTTACGTGTGTGACCCGTTGCGAACTCCTTGAACTTCTCGGAGTCGAGCATCTCCTGAAGTTTCTCGTCGAATTTGTTTATGGTGTCAAGTGACATGCCCTTCTTCTGGAGCTTCTCAATGGTCTCGCCCATCGACTTGATCTGCTTCACGAGGTCGGCATTGTCGTCCTGAAGCTGCTTGAGAGCCTCTACACTCTTCAACTGCATCTGCTCGCCGAGCGTTTTAAGTTTCTCCGCAAGCTGATCGTCAGAGATAAGGCCATTGTTCGACTTGTTGAGGGCGTCTGTGAACCCCCCAACGATCGCGTCAATGAACTGCTGCTGCTCAGCAGGGAGACCGGCGGCCTTGATGCCGAAACACTCCCGCACTTCTTTTTCAGTTAATTTTGCCATGCTGCTATTGTATTAATGGGTTAATAGATTAATAGATTACTTGGTGATATTGCTGTTGAGCTGCGCCCAGAATGAAGGTGACGGCGCGGGCTCTATGCTGCTTTTATGTCCTTCCGTTTCAACAGCATCCGCCTTCTCGGTAGGTTGGAGAATTGAATCGGTCTTATAGACGCGGCTCCAGCAGTGAGGGCAACGCACATAAGCAAGAGCATCCGTGATGCTTTTCTCGGAGATGGTCTCTTTCGTGCCTTTCAGCGAGTCAATGACGGAGATCACCTGCTCTCTGACTTCGGGACGGAATTGCTCCATGTAGGCCCTCGCCTCGTTGCGCGCCACAGCCTCAAGCCAGCCCATGGCCGCGTCATGCACCTCGGAGGTGAAATTGTGCTCGGTCTCGCTGTCGTAGTCAAACTGCATGCCGCAGCACGGACAGGTGACGATTGTCCCTCCAGCGAGGGATTTTAGTAACAAGTTGAGTTCCATATCGTAATTTTTAAGTCGCTCATCCGAATATCCACGTTGCTTGAAAGCCTTGCGGATAAATTCGACGGCATCCCTCAACTGCTCTTCTGTCCCTGACTTCAAGCCGACAAGGAATGTCTGCGGATTGGCTCCCCAGTTAGTCAAAGTGGAGTATTCGTAAAGTTTCCACTTCAAGACCTTTCGGCGATCCTCTTCGCTACGCGCCAATGCCTTGACACCGATCGAGTGCTCCAACGTGCGTCCACATTCGTGGAACAGCTTGTAATCGGTGAACACGTCACGGCACACCTGCTTGTCAAGGTTCATCTTGCCGACCATTATCAGGTTCCCATCCTTCTCCTCACCAGACAAGGGCACACCCAAAAGTATGCGCTGGTCGTGGTTGAGGAACCATCTCGCTTTGGCGATGTCGTCTCGCAGGGTATCAGTGAAAGAGCCCGGCATCGAGATGTCGTGCTGCACATCCTCGATGCCTATGCCGTTGACCGCCACGGTCACGACTCCCTGATCCGTCACCTCAAGAGCCTTGGTCTCATACTGGAGGCTCTTCATCTCCTCCTTCCGAGGGCTGTCTTTCGTTTCGTCCATAACTTTCTCCTTTCGAGGGTTGGTTTGTGATTATTTTGTTTACTATCTCTAATTCTTGTGGAGTCATCTCAAATTTCAGCTTGCCGAACAATGGTATCTCCTCGGCTTTCTGGTCCTCGTGCATTAAAGCCCGTATGTCGTCGAGCGTGCCGAGGCCGGCATTGAAAGTGTCGAGGCCTCTCTTCAAGGCGAGAGCCTTCACTTGCTCACGCTCCTTGTTGCCGAGCTGCAGGCATGCGACCTCACCGAAATCACAGTCAAGGTAGAAACCTTTTTTCTCGAGGCCGAGGAATGTTGTCAGTTCCTCGCAGAAGCGTCTTGCCATCGGGATTATTGTGGAAGTGTAGACGCTCTGCTCGGCGGCCGCCTGATTGTTGAATGTGGACTGGTCCTTGCGTGGCACAAGCACGGAGGGAATGCCGAACACGGATGCTATCTGTATGGCGTCAGCAAGCGTCTCCTCAAACGGCATAAGCTCCTGCAAAGACTGGCTCGTACGGACAAACGACATGGGGATATCAGTCACTACATATGGCGACTTGCCATCCGTCAGTCCGTATTTGCCGTTAAAGTCGTTCTGCAACTGCTCCTTTTCCTTGGGCTTAAGCGCGACAGTACCTGCTTCGTCGGTTTTCTGTGCCACAATAAAACCGATCGCTCCCCTCTTGACGAATATGACATTGCGGGCCTCATATACGGCGATCAAGTTGGCAATGGGTTTCTTCTGCGACATCAGACGGCTGTCGGATTTCAGGAACGTGACGTCATGTGTCATGTCTGGCAAGCCGTCCCGGTCATGCCATATCTGATGAGTGGGTATCTCATAAATGGCATACGGATCCATATCAAGCTTGTAACCTTTGATGAGCTCGTCTTTATCCGCGACACCAAATATCGGAATACCAAAATCATATTTCCTCGGTATCACCCTCATCTTGTCTGAAGGCAGCTCCCAATAATTGGAGCAGTATTGACATTTGAGAGTGTCGGAGTCGAATGTGTCTGCCATCGCCGCACGCATGAAAGCGTTGCCGGTGGCCAGCTTGTAGACAAAATGCTGATACACCAGCTCACGCCATGACATTACCGGATTGGGTTGCTTCAATATGGAATCGACATTGAGACGGTTGCACCAGACTATCGAATCGTCCTTCACTCTCTTCAGGTCATAGTGAGCCTCGCTGATTCGCTTGGCGATGAAGTCTATCGGCCAGAACACCTCGGGTATTGTCCGGAATAACTCAAGGAAGTTATTCCCGCACACCGTAGGGTGCAATATAAGGTCTATATGCTCAAGTATGTCATTGTACCGTGGTGTCACGGCAGCGGGCACCTGCTCTCGCATGATGATTTCAGCCGAGTTAGTATAGCCGGCTGACTTCTTAACCATATTCGCTAATGGCTCGATTAACCTGTTCAATAATCCCATGCGTCGTGCTTTTGACACAAAGAAAAGCAGTTTTTTGCCTGCTTCTTCATTTTTGCCAAAATCATCGATTCACGGATTTCGCTATCTCATACTATAATAGAAAAGATATCAGCATCTTAAATTGATATTGATTATGAAAACGACTTTATTACATACTTGATAAAGCCGCTTAATGCTGCGCTCGCCTCCTTGCTTTGCCCGTCTTTGCGGTAGTCAAGGAGATTGCTCATAAAAAGGGCGTACTCAGGATTGCCGTTGAGCTCGCTCTCACTGAAAAGGATATTGCTACGCACATAGTCGGAGGTCGCCGATATACGGCGGTCAATGTCGGTGGCCTCCTTGTATATCCGCGCCTCGTCCACATCGTCACGCAGCCCACGGACAAAAGAATAATAGGCCTGTCCGCACTCCACTACCACACTTCCGCACATCTCGGCCAGCACAGCCTGGCGTATCTCCTCCGTTGATGATGTCTCACGGAACGCCACAGACACGATGTGCCATTTATCACCGCACATCCTGCCGTGCAACATGACGAACCTGCCGTTGATGTTGGGCAGCAGGTAAACAATGTCCTCCGTGTACTTGCAGTCGGTGGCCGGATTGAAGAAATTGATGGCTCCGTCCTTGGCGTAAAGGTTACGCTTGCGGCGGTTGCTGAACAATGTGAACTCGTCTTTGAGCACATCGCATACAAGGTATCGGAAGGTATCCGAAAGATGCCCGTGCTCCTCGTAGGTCTGCATTGTGGTCTTGTTCTTGACCTTGTTCTTGAGTATGGAGCCGTTCACATCTTTCTGCACACTCATGTAATCATCAATGGAGCTCTTGCAGTTGTCACCGATGGTGATTGTGAGTCCAGGCAGCATCTTGTCGAGGATGGCGTTGATGAACTCCCCAGACATAGGCACGCTCGGGTTCTTGCTGCCTACCTTGTCATCAACCTCGATACCCCCCTTCTGCAAGCTGTCAATCACGAGGTCAAGGAATGAACGCTTCTCATCGTCTATGGTGTTTGCAGCCCTCGTGGACGCATCGCCATGGAGAATGATGCGGTCAACACCGTAGCCCATCAGTTTCTCCGCCACAAGCTTCGCCGATTTACGGGCTGTATTGTCGGGGCTGACGGCGCACACCTCGTCAATCTGCCTTATGTGCGTGCCGCTTTCGGTGTCAACCTGCCAGAATGTGTAGGAGATATAAGGCAGCACATTGTTGTCGACGCTGACATGGATGGGCAGGTCGGGATTGTAAGCGACATCACTGCAATGGACTCCCCGGTTGAACGAGCCGAAGAACTCGGATCCGGTTTGTATCACGCCCCACTCGGCAAGGGCGTAGATGCTGTAATATATTGGATCATGGAGCCTGTCTTTCTCAAAGTCAGCTATACATTGCTCATCGTAATAGCCGTATGTCCCGTCCGGCGAGCCTACAACCCAGAAGTTGTTGAGATAGGTGGACTGGATTACAACAGTGTCGGGTGCGTGCACCTCAAGCTCCTTTGTACGGGGGTTCTTTATCCACTTCGGCTCGTTCATTCTTATGGACTTCACCTCCGTCAGCTCAGGCGGCATCGGCTCACCGTCTATCTCCACATCCATGGGAATGTCGTGCCACGTCTCCATGTCGAACACATTGGTCTTTATCCAGTGCTTCTCGCTGATGGGATTGAAGGCGGTGAGTATCTGCTGCCCTTTCTTGCCGCGGAGTCGCTTCCTCACCTGCTTGTAGTCAGCCTCGTCGAACTCATTCCACTCGTCAAGGAACACCCGTTTATAGTTGGATATACCCTTTATCTTCTCGGGATCGTCAAGACCGCCGAAGTCTATCTTGGCCTCATTGCTGAGACATACAATCTGCTTGGTACCGTCCTTGAAGCGGAACAGCCTGTATATGCCAAGCTGACGGGCCGCTACCTTGAAGTCCTCGTATATGGTCTTGCCTATAGACGCGCCAACCTTACGCATGACGAGCGTGTTGCTGCCCTCCCAAATAGTGAAGATAAGTATCATCTGCGCTATGCTGTAAGACTTCCCCGATGATGAGCCTCCGTAATTGATGATGATACGGATATTCGGATTCTGCATCAAGTTTATCAGATGGAACGCGATCGGGTTCAGCTTCTTTCGGTTTATGTCCATATCCTTTCTGTCATTTTGTTAGCAGTCTAAAGGTTTTCGCTTGCGCATTTCGATATTATCCCCGATATTTTTCTTACCGTAACTTTTATTTTGCCACAAACAGCGGCATTTCGCTTTACATTTTGCTAATCCTCATCATCAAACCCGATGCGCAGCGGTCCGTTGGGCTGGCTGCTGATATTGATGTCCTTGGCCTTTGCATACCCGAGTACCTCAATCAGCCGCTTGCGGGCGGCGTCCTTGTCAACGTCAGGCACAAGCTTCTTGCCGTTCCTGACGAACTTCAAAAGGACACGCACTTTCTTGGGTATCTCATGGATGTAGCGCATACGCCAATGGCCAGTCTTTTCATCCTGGATCCACAGTAGCAGAGGGTCGAGATTGAGAATGTTTATGTCCTGTGTGATCAGCTCGTCACGGCTGATTGTGGCGGTCTTTCTCAGCTCCGCTCTTAGTTCCTCTATCCTTGCGGCTACCTTGGGGTTTTCTGCAAGCCTTGATGCGCTGCTCCAATGAGTCGCTGCCTTTGCGTCACTCTTGCAGTTGTAGGCTTTTCGATACGCTGCCACAAGTATGCCTTTGGTGTCGCAACCATATGCGTCTACAACGTATTGGCAGAACAGCTCTTGTTGGTGTGTGAGTCCGTTGTTATCCTTTGCTCTTGACATGGCGATAAAAATAAAAGGTGAATTAAATATAGCTTGTGGCTGGTTGTGCTGATGTTGTTTTAACCCGCCTTGAAAAAAAATTGCAAATCCTACAGAAAATGGCTCCTGGGACTCGTATTTTTCGTCTGAGAGCCGTTTTTCTGTAGGAATTAGGTGGGGATTGTCTGAAAAACAGCCTCGGGGAACGGCTTTTATCGGTTGCTGATGCCGATGAGGTTCAGCACCATCTCCTTGTCGGCGAAAAGTTCGGAGGTCGCTATCAGAGTGGCGCCGGTGGTCACGATGTCGTCGTAGACTATCACCCTCGGCTCCGGCACCTCACGGATGAGAAGGAAGTCGGGGTGGAGCCTGTCTCTGTTCATGGTCGCCGCCGCCCCGTCATAGAACGGTATGCCGATGTCGGCGGCGATGCCCCGGCAGATGGCCGTGGCGAAATGAAACTGATCGTCATGCCGTCTGCGTGGAGTGGTCACCAATGCCCAGCAGCTGAAGTCACGGATGAGCAGACGGAGGAAATCGGTGGCCGCCTTGACGAACAAGGGCACGTCCCTGTCAGTACCCTTTATGTCGGCGAAGGTCCTTCCCTCCTTGCTCCGCTTGAAAGCCGAGAAATAAAGGGTGGACCATATGCGGTGCATGGCAGGCCGGTGCGAGAGGTCGCAAAGGGGCACCTTGCCGCTCATCAGCCTGGGCTTGCCGACCTCGGTGTCCCAGTCGTCCATCCGGACTATCTTACCGCGCTGTCTCATATTCGAATATTTTTCTTATGCCCTCCCCGACAGATGTGTACGGCAAAGGTACTGTAAAAATGCTATTGTTTACGGATTGCTCAACGCGGTCAAAATCCCGCTTTTCTGAAACGAGCTCAATATCAAGATATTTGTATTTACTTACAATCTGTGCGAGTTTGAGCGTCAAGGTTAATTCGGGATTCGCGGCGTTCACGAGTTCCCGGTCGGATGTCCGGCAATAGATGATACTTCTGACAATATCTTCTATGTAGGTGAAATGGCGCACGTTCTCGCCGTTGTTGTAAAGCTTCACGCTGTCCTGATTGAGCAAATACCAAAGAAGAGTGCCTTGACGCGGAGAGGGTCCGTAGACATTGTGAAACCTTATGCCAGTTGCGTGCGGGTTGTAGCAGCGGGCATATTCCTCATCAAACCGCTTGCTGATGCCGTATAGCGATGTGAAGTTACCGTCATTCGCAGTCGAGGATGAGGCGTAGACGAGCTTGACGCCGACGTAGCGGCATGCGTCGCACACCGACATGAACGAGCGGATATTGTCATGCTCTATCTGCTCCCTGTCATTGTTGAAAACAGAGGTCTGCGCTGCCAGATGAAACACAGCGTCAAACCGCCTCAGTCTCCGTGCCGTGTCGAAATACTCCATGACTTCCACTCCGTTCTTGCGGTCTATCCCGATGACTTCGGCGCCGTTGTCTCTTAAATGAGCAGCGAGGGCTCTGCCGATGAAACCCTCGCTGCCGGTCACGATTACTTTCATTTATTTGTTTAGTTCATTAAAAATTTGTAATTTTGCATAAAGAAAGCGGTTCTATCCGTGGGGCATAATGTGTTTCCGATCTTCATGAGCCTCGCTTATTGAAGCGGTCGTTATGTTTCGGCAACCTCACACTGGATTGATATTCCATGTAGGGAGGTTGCCTTTCTATTTTTTAACTTTGTCAGTAACAGTATATAGAAAATGACGTGTCGCACCTTTCGGGCCATTATTATCTTGCGCAATTCCAAAATACACGCCTCTCCCTTGGCTGTCTTGGTATCTGAAGAACTTAGTTTTACCATCATTGCGAGTCTTGTATAATTCGTGCGATGTAGGAACATAAGTCGATTGCGCCAAAATCTTATTGATATGTACCATTGATGATTGGCTAAAATATTTCCCGCTCAATGTTAGCATAGCATCGTTGGCGACGTGTTCAATTCCACTGCCAGGAAATGTGACGTGTAACCGTTCCCCGTCTGCCATCAAATCAACTGATTTATATTTGAGATTCGATTTCATCTCTTTTATAATCTCTTTTTTGGTCTGCTGAATGACTTCCTGACGAGCACGGGGCAATTCTCCATATTCGTGGCGTACTCCATCAACCTTGTAAAGGTCTCCTTCCCATTTTGATGCTCTTGTGCTACCTGCATCCTTAGCCATTGTTGGCCTCCTCCATACGGCTATTGCGTTGGTCAACTTGATAAGGGTCTATGTAGATGAGTCCCGTTTGTCTGCAATACGATTTACACGTTTCGCCGCCGCCATAAACAATCATGTTCGGCGTTTCCACTCCGGAAATCTCCCTTGCTATTTGCAGTTCTGCTTCCAAGTGGCACAACTCTCCTTCATGTCCTCGGGTCGCAAAAGCGTTGTAGCCTTTCGGCACTCCGAGCTTGTTCAACTCACGGAACTTCGGAGCCACGTTGAGGTCGATCCACACACGAATACCACATTCCTGGAGCCATCGGGCTATCCAACGCTTCTTGTAGAGAAGCTGGAGCCCGTAAGCGATAGGCGTGGTCTGGAACAGTGAGAAATTAGGCTCGACACATTCCTGACAACCACTCTGCACCAACCGCTCCAGACGCTGCCAGATATTGTTGAACCGGTAGTCATCCACATAGAAATGATAGGTGGCTATCCCCCGCCGGGCCCGAGGTGTCACACCCCAACCGGCGAAAGGAAGAAGCAGCCCATTCCGGGGTTGCCACTCCGACAATAAATTCGGGATCTCAAGCTCATTGTCGCTTGGATATATCCTGTCTTCCGCGACCATATCTGATGATGTTTTCTGATGATGGCCGCAAATATATCGCTAAAAAGTACAGAATATCCAAATTGTCAAATTCTTGAAATCCCGAATATTAGTAACTTGTTGAGGGTGTTGAGGTTGCTTTTTGCGTGACTTTTCAACACGCATTCTTATTCATACTCGTCGTACCCGTCATTTTTTGAAGTCGTAGCCCTCATTTCTAAGGGTGTAAACGACATATATGGCAAGGAGTACAACGATGGTGAGGGGAATCCATAGCGGTGCACAAACCCACCACCATGACCAGGCGACTACTTTGCACAGCTTGAGGACTATAAAGACCACAAGCACGAGGATGGGCGTTAATACCCAGAACAGATACTTCATGACTATTTATTTTTGATTGGTTTGATTTGATTGACGTGATCGAAAATTATTTTGTTATAGATGTAGGCGCACTCTGATTCGAGGTGGCAGCCCTTTGAGTTGCTCCAGCCTGCACAACGGATTATCGCGTCACACTCAAGTAATGCTTCTAAATCTCGCCCCATATAGTAGGAGTAAGGCTTGTCCGGCTCCGGGCAAACATCGAAGGGCGTGATTGCCTCATGACCCTTTCGCTCTATCATGCGCTTCATCTCGTTGGCTCTTGCCTTGCACTTCTCAAGGTTGAGGCCGGAAATGGGTAGTGATATGTATATTCTCATATCTGATAGACTTCTTTGGTTGTCTGCAATGCGATTGTCACTCTCTTATTCATTATTCACCTCCTTTCTTTTTCGTCTCGTAAGACTCATAGAAATTGTCATCGAGGTGGAGTATGAGATTCTTTTCGGGATGATCCGAAAACTCATCCCAGACGGTTTCACGCTCCACGGCAGTCACGGGGTGGACGATCCTGAGATTGCCGTCCTCGTCATAGTTCTCATCGCTCTTGTCAAGAACAATGAAGATTGGCGTGTCATTGGAAACGCCTTTGAGCATGTTGCGAAGCTGGCCAACGGTCAGCGGCTCGTCGTGTTTATATGTCAACTGCATTTGGTATTTTGCTTTAATAATTCGGGATTGTCGTGGATATTTCCAACAATCTCTATCTCGTTTGCGAACAACTTCCACCAATCCTTTCCAGGATGTTGAATATTCATCACCCAAAAAGTCTTGTCATGGTAATGTTCGCATGGCATAAGTGCCCAACCCATCTCATCCCAAAGAACAACTCTTTCATATTTGCGGTTAACAACAATGATGTCACCCTCATAGATTTCTTTACCAGACATATCTTTGAGTCCAATGAACTGCCCTACGGTGTCGGGGTCAATGCAAAGGCATCCCATGCGGGTAGTGCAAATATGTGTGCGCCCGTGAGTATCTTTATCGTAAAGATTGCCATAAAACCACTCGCCGGTTTTGAGGCTTTTGCCACGAAATTTTATAGTTCTCATTTCTTACCATAAGTTTTAAGGTGGAATGCCAATGTCTTGGCATCATCTACTACTTGCTCGGCATAGGCTTTCAAATGGCTCGTGCCAAGGCTGACATTCCAGTACGAGCTATCCATTCGTTCTAACTCGCTGATTGTTTGTTTTAGCCGGTCAACGGCAGTTCTTATCTGTTCATTCATATTCGTTTACCTAATTTGATGATGAATACTTCTTTGTCTTTGGGAGCACCCCATTGTGAGTTGCCGAAGCCGATAGAGATGCTTTTGATTTCAAACATCATAGTTGTCTTGGTATAGCCTCTACGGAAGCGGATGTGAGTAAATCGCTTGAATTCCAAAGCACCAGCCATATCCATATCCCACAATATTGCTTTAACAGGAGTATCAAATGGGTCCGAATTACTAAAGTATGTCGGTAAGGGGTCTTTGTCAACATATAACTCAGGGTCGTAATCAACAAATCGCTTAAACCAATACGGCTTAATTTCTCTGTACTCTTCCGGCTTTTCGCCGACATCTATCATGTCGTACCATACGAACATGAGAGGTAGATCAAGTATTTTCATTTCCCCTGTCTGGCGATTTAAGCTCTGTTCCTATGATTATTGCCTTGAACTCTTTCTCAAGGCGGTCAAGTTCTCGCACAAGGACGGTGCCAATCTCACATTCTGCTTTTTTCAGAATTTCGCTGATTTTCTCACCAAGTTGTAATTCGTTCAAGTAGAAGCCATCAGCTTTGTAGATACTATCGCCATCTATTGTCTTTACGAGTTTAGCTGAGATAGGACCTTTAAGCAACCGCTTTATGTGCTTGATTCTTCGGTCAAGTGAAGATATAATTTCAAACTGTTCTGCTGTCATAGGGTTTCGTTAACTATTATGTAATTGTATAATCTTATATTCGCTTGTCGGAAGTTTGCCCGAAAGTATTGCATTGCCACAAGTGATTAAGCCGTTATCCTCGTCATATGAGGGAACAAACACAATTACGTCAAATCCGTTAGCCTTCAAATCTTCTTCAACGGCCTTGTAGGGCGTGAAAAGTTCGTAGCCGTCAGTAGTGGCTATGCCGTTCTGCTCGCAACTTGCCGTGTGGTGCAAAGGAGTGATTTTGCACATAAACTTGTCGGGGTCGAACAACTCACGGAGTCGCTTTCCATCAATGATACTATCATCTGCGAGGGCAAAATTGAGGGCGTATTTACGTCCTTTCGGCATTGGTAACTTACGTCCTATATTTGCGATTTCTTCAAGAGGTAGGGAGTTCCCCGAAAAGAGATAATCTCGTTGTGCATCATCAGTTGAATTGATTGAAAATTGTAGTCCTGCATCTCCGTTGTAGACTACATTTTTAATACGTGCCCATGCCAAAAGAAACGCAAGCAAGCGAAGATTGCCTTTCGGGAGCATAGTGCTGATTACGGGATGTACAAGCGAGTCTCCAAGCTGTGGCTTTATAAGGCTCTTTATCATATTTCCGCAAGAGAGCACATTGTTATTCCACGTCGGCTCGCCCATTCGGGCAAAGTGGATATTTAGACGCTTTGTGCGCTTGACTTCAGGATGCTGGCGGATAGAGGTCAGTATTTGGGTGCATAGGTCGTTGAGCGTTGCATTACGCCCTGCGCCCACTTTCGGCACATCGCAGAATTTACAATTCATTGAGCAGCCGTACTGCGTTGAGATTGTGATTACCCATTTCTCTGTGAGTGGCATAGGTTCACCGTTAGGTACCCCGTTCAACTCCCTTGTTATGCCGAGAAAGTCCGCTTTGATATTTGCGTCTTTGCCGTAGTCACCAACAGTCAAAAACTCCAATTTGCCTTTATCCCCATCGGCTACATAGATTTCGCCGGTAGGAACTTTGATAATTCTATCAATTTTCATTATTAAAAACTATTAAGTATCATTCAAACATCAGATTATCAGTTCTCAACAATTACGAAGTACACGTGCTTTTTATCTTCTCTTTTCCGGGCGGCGCACTTATTGATTGGGCAAACCTGCTTATAACCGGCATTGAGGCTAAAGCAACAATCATCGCAGGTATTTTCAAGCAAATATTCTTTTGCCATTACTTTATAGCCATTGATAAGGCCCATACCGCCAATTGGTATCTCATTCTTTTTCATGATGATGTTTCGTTTTATTATGGAAAAAAAATGATTGTAAGGGGAGCCATTCTTTTGCGACAAGCCACGATAAGCTCTTTTTAGGCACTAAATTGTCAATTTTGATAGAGTGATGGCTCAGCCTGCCCTCGGTCGGCTTCAACCCTTTATCATGCAACTCACACAGACCATTATGATAGAAAGTACACCAGCCGTTACCCTCTTGCCTGGCTTGGACCATTTTTATAGGATAATTGACCAGCCCCATAATCATACCGGCAGCCCATAATGTCGGCGCCAATCGGTCTTGATAACCGGCTTCTATAAGTTTGTTAATATCTTCCGGCGTACCGAGGCATGGTGTATGACACTGGGCCTTACATCTTTCGCAGTTGCATATAGATGGTTTACGACCGCTTTTCTGCATTATGTAATTGAATGTTGGTTTAGCGAGGTGGCTCATAGTCTTTGTGATAAAATTAATACCAGTGAATTACGATAAAATCATTAGATTGGTCGCTCTTTTCTATCATCTCCTCGAAGATTGCGACCAAATCTTCAGTTGTATAATCCCAGCTATTAGAAGCTATGTAGGCTTCATACCACTGTGGGTTATCTTTAATATCCTGAACAAGTTTTACAAGTTCATCTCGATTAACCTCCAAGTGGTCAGAATCTTCGGCTGAACTTTCATTATAGTATGCGTCGCATTTCTCTGCAAGCAACTGATTGATGTTTGTTTTATAGTTGAAATATCCACCATCATATTTGACTTGGTGAGTAGAGGCGTAGTGTAGTCTATATCCCATAGTGTTACAGTTTACTGGTTTGACTTTTTTTGTATTCTTCAATGAAAACTTCAGCATAATGGATTGACTCTTCGGCTGTCATTTGAACATGTCCACTAACCCAATGTCGTACATCACCATCTGAACAATTAAAACCACCGGCGAATATTTCCTTTGCAAGTTCCCATTTACGCTGTTCCCAATCTATTTCTTTGGGTTCTCTCATTTTGCGGGCGATGATCTGAATGGCTCTCGCAGTATCACGTTCCTCTATCGTCATCGCAGATTGCATTTAAGGTTACACTCCTCGTTGGTCAGTTCTACAACCATTCCTCTTGTATGAGTGGAGTTAGTCACCATTGTGACGGCCTTGATTTTGCGGCCGTCACGAAAGTAGACCGACTTGTCCTGCTCCATTTTCTGGAGTTCTTTGATAAGTTCTTTAACTGTCATATCTTCAAGTCTTATAGGTTATCTCATGTTTTCAGTTCCTACCTCAAGCGCATTCAAAAGCTCTTTGGTATCTTCTTCGCTGAACTCTTTCTCTTCTCCGGTCTCGTCATCGCAGAAATAAACAGATATGCTCCCCACCTCAATCTCCGAGTCGACCATGTCATGGCAGGGAGGTGTCCAGTAGTCCCCATGGTCACAGACGAAATCGCCGGTACAATCATATTCGACATCAATAAACCAGCCATCCTCTTCAAAGTGAAATGTGTTGTTTTTGGAATAGCCGTCTCCATATTCACGATCATCTTTTCTGAAAGCTTCAAGGATAGCGGGGATAAGGGCGTTGAGGTCAGTTACAGTTTTCATAAGTTCTATTTTATTGGTTTGACTGTTAGTTGTTTATCGTACTGTAAAGTTAAGACGGCAAAATAGATAATGCAATCAGATTGACCACCATTTTATATCTATTCTGCCGCCTTAACATTTGTCAAAGGTTGTCAAGACCTACGTAACAAGACCGTCAAAAAGCCCGGGCTCACGTGGGCTCAGAGCCTCGTACTCCTCACGGAAAAACTCCTGCTTTGTCCTTCCGCTCTTTTTCCCTTTACGAGTATGGACATCATATGTGTACGGCGGAATCCGGATGGGGTAACGCCTTACATCCTCAATCCATTTCTCTACATCAACATCGCGTCTGTCATAGACGAGATTCTGCAGATGATCTGCATCACGGCTCTTGCGGCATTCGCATAGCAGAATCACCGCCTTGCTGACAAAGATTCGCCCTTTGGGCTCCGCCTTGTTCTTGTTGACCAATTCATGCCCCTGCCACAGCGCCTCAATCTCTTTCGTGATGATGCCGTAGCAATCCTCAGCGGAGATAGTGAAAAGGCGCTTCCATACATAGTCCCGATAGTTACTGTGCCATAGCTCCAGGGCGAAGAAGCCCGCAACTCCGGCATCAGCCCTCCTGATGGCTTTCTGCATAGCTGAGCTTACCTCGAAGAAATCATAGCCGTTAATCGTGCGTATTGTCATAACTTACTGATATTTTATACTTTGTACTGTAAAGTTAAGGCAGATTGGCAAGAATGAAAAACAGATTGAACACCATTTTTTCGCCATTTTCACTGTCAAAACTTAAACTTGCAAGTTATGTTATACTCCACTTTCTGCTGTGTCTTGTCCTTGCCGTTGTTTGTGGAGCCCTTGAGATTTATACTGTCACCGAAATGTTTCCGGATAAACAGGATGCTCCGCCGCTCCTCCTCCTGGTTACGGAACGCCGCGAGACCGCCGGCATTGACGAAGGTGCCCTTCTGCGCGAAGTTGTATCGCAAATCGGTGAGTATCTTCCGTTCCTTGTACTTCATGTAGCACGAGATCCAAAAATCTTCTTTCAGTCTTATGTCCTCGTTCCACCATACATTCTTGTTGTAGCGCACACCGTAAGAGCACCCCGTGATCATCTTCGACAGCGAGTAGTAACCCCACTCATTATACATCACAGGCGAGATCGCCGAGGTGAAGCCGAAAAGGTGCACATCAAGCAGGCACGCAAGTTCGTAAAGTCTCTCGATTATTCCGGTGATGGCAACAGGATCACGGATGACACCCGGCTCCCCTTTTTCGACAAACAGAGTCTTGACCACGTGGACATCATCGTCAAGCATCATCAGGTCGCCGAAGTGGCGGGCCATCCAATTGCGCTTCGGTATCAGACCGACGACATCATCCGGATGGGTGACTATCTCACACTCGGGATTGTACTCCTTGTAGATGTCAGCCTGGCTTTCTGCGACGCATATGATCGGATTCAGCACGAGCTTCTTTGAATACACCCTATCGTGGCGCTTGTGTGATGGTATCACTATTTTAAGGCCGCTCATCTTTGTCCGCCCTCCAGGGCGGTGCGCACATCCTTGATGTCTATCACATTGCTCTTGCCTATCTTGCCGGTCTTGTACGACTTCATGCGCTGCATCCCAAGTCGCTCCCTCAGCCAGTTGCTGTCAACCTCGTTGGCCGACTGGATGATGAACAGCTCGTGCTTCTCATCATATTTCGGGACGAGCGGATACACCGCCGAGTCGTCGCCCATGGCATCGAACCTGTCCTTGAACTCGTCCCTGGGCTTCTCAGGAGCGAACTCCACACCCCAGTCAGCGAGCTCCGATGTGTCCCATTCGTTGGCCATCACGTCCATGTCGTTCTCCCCGAAGTTCACATTGTCCTTCGTGGCGTACTCCCTGAGCTTCTTCGTGTCTGTACCGCCCTCAAGCACCTTACATGGCAGCTCGGTATAGCCAAGCTCCTTGCAGGCTCTCAGACGGAGATTGCCGCACACGACGATGTATTTCCCATCCTCGAGCGGATAAACGATAAGCTCTCTGAGCTGCAGCATCTCGGGGGATTCCTTGATGCTCTGTTTCATCTTTTCGTAACGGTAGTCCCGAAAGAACCGGGGATTCTTCGGGAGTCCGTTGAGCTGCCCCTTGTTGTACTCAAGCCTGGCAACCTGTATGATCATATTTTCTGTCATCGCTATTACTTCATCCATATTTTTTTCGACATCACATAGCCATTGACAAAGCCTATTCTTTTCTTTTCACACCGCGTTGTATCGTGTCGCGAAGCAGCTGCTCTATATCCCGGCATCCGATGCGTCTCAGATAAATCATCGTTGCCAACATTATCTCTGCCGCGGCCACCTCTTTCTCGCTCCACCATGGCATGTCCTCTTGGCGGAATACAGTAGCGGCATGGAGTTTCCTCCATTTAACAGAAATATCGTAAAGGGAAACACGGGACGAGGACGTCGGGCTTATCTTATCATCAGCGAGTGCCATTTTTTCGCACAGGGCAGCGTTTTTGTTTAGCGTTATTGCCATTGGAAAGATTTATGGTTTGTTAATGACTGCATATAACTCTCTCACATGAGAAGGAGGCGGACGTGTTTTCATAAGGCGGTTAGTGTCTGCGGTTGAGAATAGAAACAAAATTATCGCCATGGCCTATCAGACTGCCATATACACAATGGCCGTTGGCCCTTATCTTGCCTCTGAATTTGATCTGTCTCATATGTTTTGGAGTTTGGTGTATAATTTCTGCGCTATCATCACGGAGCGGTCAATCATAGCCTCAATCTTGGGCTCGCTCATGCCGTGGTTGATGTCCTTTAGCATGCGGGTGAAAAATATGCGCTCAGCGTAGTCTCTTATAATGTAATCTCTTATAGTTGGGCTCACGGATTCCGGTTCTTTAATCGTTTGCTCTCTTGCTTTCCGCTCTCTGGCGACGCGGTCTAATGTTTCGTTTAAACCCATCGTTATATCCTTTTAAAGAAAAATTTTCGTTTTCAGCATAACATAAATTTCCTCCAACAACTCACGATCGGATAAAGATTTCGCTTTTTCTTTCCAATGTGCCCTCCTGCTTTCCATATCAGATTGAATCCTTTGCGCCTTGCGTTCGGGGTGAAAGTAATTTTGAAGGTCTGTGTTTGCAGGTTGAGTACAACCGAATCTTTGAATATCTTTCATCGTCATTCAATTTCTACGGGTCCATCCTCCCACGTCAGTTCTCTGCCTATGAGTTTGGTGATTGAGCCGTAGGGGAGGATTATTGAGGCGCATTCTCTGCCAACATAGTAGCTGTATACCCAAATAGGTAAATAGTTATCTCTATGTGGCTTCCCAGAGAAAATCAGCTCTGTTCCGTCTTTGTCTGTTGCTACCCACGCCATATCATTCTCCTTTCTCGTCAATTAGGATTATTTCGATTTTTGCGCACTGGGGTTCGGATTCCCATGTGATTGAGGGGAAGAACTCATGTGGTAGCAACATAAAATCTCCACAACTTACCCATTCTTCTAATGATTCATCGCGTATTGGTATTTTGGGACATAGGTATAAATCGGATAAGTAATTATCTTTATCCCATCTTTTGTCTCTCGCCACCCATCCCTCAATCACCGTCTTTTCGGGAGCGGTGTTGATGTCAAGGTCTGACTCTGGAATCATCTTCCCACTCTTTATGTCGCGTCTATAAACAATGCCAGTAGGCATATAGGTAAAGGTCAAGCTGCTTACTTCAACTTCCTCTCCAGTGCTGATTCTTTTCGCGTTCATTGTCATTCTCCTTTCTCAATCACATTGATGTCTAAATAGAAATCTGCATAAATAGGGATGGTATAGACCACTCGTCCATTCGGTTTGCTGGTCTTGTCAACTTGCATTTGATACTTGATCCAGAAGTCGGAAAACCCGAAGCAGTTGATAAGGCTATTTACCATATAGTCCGCCGTTGTTGCGTCCTCTATCCAAGGCATAGCCATTATATCCATATCGGATGCGAGACTGCCATGTAGTCCTAATGCCCATCCGCAGTCCATAGCAGCTTGCCGGAGGTCGTTCCAAATAGTGGCATAGAACGCTGCTCTGCCATTAGTGGTTATCTCTTGTCTATTCTTGCTCATTGTCATTCTCCTTTCTGTTCAAATAGTTCTTTGCCGAAAAGTAATTCAAGTTCAGTCATGCCGCCTAAGAAACCGAAATGTCTTTTAGGGTCTGTCTTGTAATCAGGCAAATCATTCTTCAATGATTGATAGTTTGATATAACCTTGCTTTTCGGCACGATGCAGTAGTCATGGAGCAAAAATGAAATAACTGAAAGCGCTTTATCTGCTTGATCTTCCTTTAACTCCTTAACTGTTTCTGCGGAAAATCCATAGGATTCCACTGTGTCATCCGCATACTCATTACATAGTTTCTTTATTTCTTCTTCAGTCATTGTTTTTTTGTTTATTAGTCAAACTTTGGTCTGCTTCAAAGAAAGGGCAATTAAATCTATAAAGACATGGAGGAACACTACCATGGCTCTTTATTAGACGTCCACACCTTCCGTCAATATGGAAGTAGAATACACAATTCTTGTAGTAGTTTTGGACTTCACTCATTGTTTTTTCCTTTCTCAAACATGGATTTGCCATATTTTTCTTCCAAGTCGTTTATAAGAACTATGTCATCATAATAGCCGGGAAAGCCACCACAAGCAACCCTGACTTTCGCCATTGCGTACTTCTTTTTTATCGCTTCTCTCTGCTGCTCGGTCAGAGTCGAGGGGTCGATGATCGGGTCAGTCATAACTTATACCTTTTTACTTATTAGTAATTCGCCTTATGAGGATTTCAAGCTGGTCTTTCGCATATCCCAGATTGTCTATTGCTGTTGTGAGAATACAATGTTCAGCAGACTCAAAACTTACCTTATCCCGGGCTTTATCGAGATTATTCAACTCTTTATCTATTTGCGCAACAGTTCTTTTACTGCGTTTCAGAACATTCTGTTCGCGTTTCTCTTGTGCGGTCATGTCAATTAAAATTTACATCGGTGTCGGTAATGTTTTTGAGCCATGCAATGAAATGGTTACAAAAGTATTCGGTGACAAATAGCACCGCACAAATTATCATCATTGGCAGCGCTATCAGCGAGCCTAATGCAAAGAGAGATAGCTTTGACCACTTGACAATGTTAGAATCATTGTAGCCTTTGAATTTGATTGTTACGCTCATTTCAATCTCTCCTTAGCTTCCCGGTATATTTTGTCAATCTCACTGCTATATGGCGCCCCGTGCCAAACCCTGTTTAAAAAAGTTTCGGAGATATCTTTACGCCAGTATCCATTATGTGCAATCCTGATCAGTCCATTTATGACATCGCGGACAACCTGAACATTGTTTTTGTATCTCTTGCTCATTTTCTCTCTCCGCATCTGCTTAAACTCAGCAATGGATGTCGGGATGTTGAATGTTATTGTTTTCATTGACCTTCGTTTTTTAGCGGTCTGGAAGTTCTGGAATAGGCATCCATGTTAACAACATGTCGTTCTTGTGGTATTCCATCAGATCATCAGTCCACTGGTTGACATCGTTGATTGTTGTAATGGTTAATTTCGATCCATTATATGTCGTTTTATACTTTACTGCTATCTTGGTAAAAAACCTGTCGCAGTCATACTCGTCGAGCTCTTCTGGGGTGCGCCACTGCCCCGCGAGAGCTTCGGTTGCCCCAGCGATGTAGATTGCCGCGAGTGCGGCGCAAAACTCATCCCACGGGGCAGTCTGATATTTGTCGATCACGCCTTCCAAAGCATTGACGGCATGATCCATGGCTTTTTGTTCTATTGATTTCACTTATCTTCGTTTTAGAGTTTAGCTTCTCCTTCTTTATTGGGGCTCCCGATTTTAACACCCACTGAAATTTGGGTCAACGCCAAGCTCAATGAGACGGGCGGATTCTTCAGGGGTTAACTCGGTTTTCATCTTCCTTCATTTTCAAATGACAATAACTCTTTAAAGACTCTCTGTTTGCGGATATAGTGCTTGGAGCCTTTTCTTCTCATATCTTTTCTGTTGTTGGAAACGACCAACTGGCAACCGTTTACTCCGATGAAGCAATGGGGAGAATGATGCCGTTCGTTTTCCCTAAAGGCTATTTCAATCATCAGATTGTTATACCTTCTTGAATCGTTCTGCACACCTTCGTAGCCTTTTGTGCTTATGAAAAACTCAAGGGATAGAGCTTCTTCGAGAGTATCGCATCGAGTAAATATTCTTTTCATACCATTAGTTTGGCGGATTCTGAGGGGGTTAGTTTTGTTTTTAATTAAGTAATTTAGATTGTAGCCACATAGCAAAATCAATGTATCTGTCAGTTATCCATTTGAATACCCATCCCACACAGGCAAATGGGAATGTGATGATAAAGGGGATAAAGACAATTACATGATAGGCTATTCTTTTAGGGTTGATTTTCATTTCTCTATCTGATTAAGTTTGTAACCCTCCTTTGTCAGCCATTCGATTGCTTCCACACATCCCTCAATGGTACTCTTACACAAACAACCGAATGGGTCTTTGAATACATCTGAATGGTATCTGACTTCATAGCCAAAAGTGCATTTGCATATTTGGCACTCAAACCAAGCATCATCTACAAGAATCTTATCCGGCATAAGTTCTAAAAGACGCGAGGTTGACCATGCAGGAGTATCGACTGAATAAAACTCATACCCTTCGCGTCTTACCAATAGGATATGCTCACCCCGTTTCTTTTGAGATATAGTTATTGGCACTTGCCAGAACATATCCGCAGTCTTGGGGGCAACTCCGCTGGCTATCAGTCTTTGGCTCTGGGAGGGGGAGGTGGCTATTTGATTTTTCATATCAGTACATGTTAAAAATTCAATTTACATCGTGTCGTACTCGCTTAGCAAGTTCTTCGTCAGCCCTCGAAATAGTGCCTACGGTATCGCCGTAGGCATAAAGTGCATACTTGCCTAAGATTCGACCGCCTCCGTCAATCCACGCTCGGTAAACGTATGGGTGTTTGCAGGCACTTTTTGCCATTTTTAGTGTCTTATAAAAGAGACCTGTTCGTTCTTCGTAAAATGTCTTGATGATATTCATTTCTCACCCTCCTTTCGCTTATGGAATGATTCAAGGGTCTTGCGGACTTCCTCGGCGGCTTGCTTCGCCTCTGATGCGGTGCGAAAGTAGTTACCAAACATCCAACAATTATCACAATCTGAGAAATAATTATCTTTGCCATAGGATATTTCACCTGTGGGTTCTATAAACCAATGACTCTCGCCTTGTTTCGCTCTCCACCGCTTAGGCTTCTTGTTTTCAACCCATTCAGCCCACGCTTTCTTTGCATCAAGCGGATATTTCTCGTAAAGTGCGCGGGAGGGGTAAAGTGTTACTTCGCCAGTAGTGTAAAGTTTCCCGTTATGGTGATAATTCACTTGTCCGCAATAACCATCCCATTTAAGAATAAGATAATCCTCATTTATCTCTCCCAAAAACAGTTCGCCATAAGGGATAGTAAAGAGTTCTTCTCCCTCGCAACCTTTCAGCAACTCACAAAGGTTCAATTCTTTTTCTTCCATATCATTCTTTGTTTCAACTTCTTTCTGTTTACTCAGATGTTCTAAATAAGGAAGTTTTTGTGCAATATCAGGGTCTTCTTCTGTTAACATATTATCATTCTTTTCTTCGGTGTAGGGTTCAATCTGATTCTCATCTACCCATAAAATAGGCATCCCCTCTAATTGATACTGATTATCTGCTGAATCGTAGTTTACGATTCTTAAAGGTTTGTCTACGACAAAATCCAACAAACACCTGACAAATTGGCCAACCTCAAACTTCGGCTTCGCTTGCTCCTCTTTGTCGGGAACACACTTTGAACCATAAAGGCTTTCAAGTAATTCCTTTTGACCTTTGAGATAAGCTGAATAACCAAATTTCGTTAGGTCTTGTTGTGCCAATATCGCTTTGTATCTATTGATTATATCAGACCGCTTCACCATCAGCATTTCCTCCGGCTCGGCGTTGTGGTGGTCGAAATGTTGTGTAAATTTGTCAGGTTCCTGATTCATTGTTTAAAGAGGTTTGGTTGGTTTTGGTGATCTGTTATTCGTTTTCTGGCCGCATCGTAATAGTGTCGATCCAGTTCTATGCCGAGGAGCCGGAAGCCGAGCTTGTCGCATGCTATGGCTATGCTGCCGCTGCCGAGGTGGGTGTCGAGTATCCGCCAGCCGGCTTGAGCGTATTGCGTCAGGAGCCACGTGTATAGGGCGACAGGCTTTTGTGTGGGATGGATGCGTTTCTCGTTGAGCTTCTTGTTGCCCTGCATCATCCGGCCTTCCTTCATCGATTTTCCCTGGCACATGCCATTCCACATGAAGGGAAAGAGCCGGACAGAGGAGAAAAGGTTGGTGGCGGCGATCTCGCAGTCTGAAAAGGTTGAGTACTGGTTGCATTTGTCCCAGACGATGCGCCCAGGCGCGAAGATCCAGTCGAAGTAGTTGCAGCCCCAGACAATGTAATACCGGCTCACACGCTGCAATTCCCTGAAATATTCCTTATCGGGAACACACCATTTGTCGGACTTGGGATAGTCAACTCTCTCAACTCCTGTTGTGCTGTATCGCTTTCCGTAGAAGCCGCGACGCTCCGGGCCGGAGTAGTAAGGAGGGTCAACGATGGCGAGATCGAAGGATTTGTCCGGCAGATCCCGGAGGACATCAAGGCAGTCGCCGTGATGAAGCGTTATGTTTCCTAACTGTTCCATGCTGGTCAGGCGGTTTACTTTCATTTTTTTGTTTTGTATACTGTAAAGTTATTCGTTGTCAGCGAGTTGCTCAAATTATTTGAACGCCATTTTAACACCTTAACGTTTACTGACATATGCGTTAAATCAAGTCGGCGGCAAAAACTGATCTCCTTGCCGCCGACGCTCATATAATCGGGATATCTATGGTCTAAATCTTTTCTCCTTTTGTGTTATATCCAAACTCCTTCAGGCTTTTCTCGATATTCTCTACCGCTTTCTTGTGCCTGCTCTCGATTTTTCTCATCGATGAGTGATAATCCTCACAGCCGTGAAGTTCGGCAAGTTCTGATATATATCCGCTTCCTGCGAGCAGACAGGAGTTGTTGCCATGCATTCTCTGGCATATCCAGCCATGTTTGATTGACTCCCACTTTTCTCTGTGACTACACACAAACTTATATATGCGACGAATGTCGTAGATATCGCCGGTCGCAATGCCGATTGTTTTGCAGAGCTGGGAACTATCGAGCAGCATGAAGGCAAGCATCAGTTCTTGCTCAAAATCATGAAGTGGCTCAGATGAGTATGCCTCGCATTTGGATAAGGCTTCAACTCCCTTGGTGGCCTTTTTGGATTCGCATGTCCGATTCTCGGCGTCAAGTCTCTCAAGCAGCTTTACAACCTCGACAGGCATCTCTTTCTGTTCCTTCGTCAGCTCTTTGTCTGAAACCGACATTGACGTGCTGCGCACCCAATAATATGATTCCTCACAGACCGGTGTAACATAGTTAAACAGGCGCATCACTCTGTATAAGGAGCCGTCCTGAAGACCTTTTGTCACCCTCTCGTCTTCTTGCTTGTACCAGCACTTGCCGCCGAACACATCATTGGCTCTTACAACCGCCCATCCCTTAGCTTCTATTGCCGACAGGAGCCTGGCCTTGTGCTCCCTTACCTCTTCAAGGTCGTACTTATCAATGGAAAGGTCGATGACCACCTTCCCATACACCATCGGCTCGCCTTTCTTGACAAGGACATCATCAATTTCCTCAAGTCTGCTGATCTGCCAGGAAATTTGCTTGTCCCTGAATTGTGACGCGCTCGTGCACTTCCCGAGGCCATTAGTTTTCATTTCCCAGAAAAGGCAGCCGGCATTGGCCGTGTTCATCAGGCAAGCGTCACATCTTCTGCCGCAGCTTCCCTCAAAATCCTGACACCACAGAGCCTTGTCGATCTGCATGAAGTAGTTGTCGACAAAATTTTCAGCGGTTTTTCTGGTGACGTTGGCCATATTTCCGTATGCCCGGAAAAACTCACGTTGATCATCGGCGTCGAGCTTGCATATTATCATCGCCGCCGATATGCTCATCTTATCCTCCTTGACGGCCACGCCGAGCTCAGGGATGAGGTTGTTGAGCTTTACCCTGTCTTGGATGAAGCGGATTGACTTGCCGAATTTGGCCGCCACTTCTTCGGCCGTCTTGCCGCGCTCTATCAGCTGGCCGAAAGCGTAGGCCTCCTCCATCGGGTTCACGTCCTGACGTTGCAGGTTCTCCGTGATCATCGCCTCGAAAGCCTCCTCGTCGCTCATTTCCCGCACAATCGCCGGAATCCTGCCGAATCGGTTGTAGGTGTGGCCGGCGGGAGCGACCGTATCGAGCACCTCCCACCTCTCGGAGAGGATGCGGTAGGCCCTGTAGCGGCGCTCACCGCAGACTATCTCATAGCCGGCGATGACAGGCTCATCAGGGTCAAGCATCTTCGGCCTCACGGTTACAGGCTGGTGCAGACCCTGCTTCTCGATGCTGTCAGCCAGTTCCACGAGCGAGTCCTCGTCAAAGGTCTTGCGTGGGTTCATCGGTGACGGAAACACCAATGACAAATCTAAATTCTGTATCTCCATAGGCATTGTTTTTATGGTTTGACTTATAGTTTATTTACTGTAAAGTTAGTGATTGTTAGCGAGATATAAAAGAAAAAGCACCACCATTTTTACACCATTTCATCGGCATGATGCAGAAGTAGCCGCGCCTGGCGGTCTCGTTGAACAGCTCCATGTCTTCCTCTTTCACCAGACAAGGAGTGAGGCCGTTGAGCGTGGTGTAGGACGGCAAGCCGAATCTGAGCCGGATGCGCTCAATCTTGTCCATCTCTCGTGTGATCCATTTAATCACGATGTTTCTGCCGGTAGCTGTCATTCTTGAATCCAATTATCGTTAGCATTTCTCTGAAGCGGTCGTATATGCGCTCTCCATATCGTGTATTGAGGTCTGTCGTCTCCAGATTGGTGGTTATGACAGTGAACAGCCTCCTTGCGTATCTCTCGGAGATAAGGTCGATGATGGGGGTGTGTATCATGCCGTAGACAAGCAATTCCTGCGGTTCCTCACCGAGGTCGTCTATCACAAGATTGTCCATCTTGAAAATCTTCTCATACTCCTTGCCGTTGGTGGCGCATATCCGGCAGATCTGCTTGGCTGTCATCACAGGGATGTTTATACGATGCGAGAATCCGAACTCCCGCTCACTGAGATAGCCGACGAGCCAGACAATGGAGCTGGCGAGGGTGGTCTTGCCGTTGCCGCAGAGGCCGCACAGCATCAAGCCGGGCCTGCCGTTGGTATCGGTGAGCCATTCGGCCGCCTTCAATATGTGATTCAACGTTTCATTGTCTTTGACAAAGACACCTCCGTTGTACTCGACTATCGCCTTGTAGGCTGCATACAGGCCGTTGGCGCAGTCATTGACAGGAATTTCGAGGCTAAAGCGTATCGTTGAAATTTTTCCTGTCCTTAGTTGTCGGCTCAGCCCCTCGACGTCTTGAAAATTTATCGCCTTGCTGATTTTCATATTGCTTCCTTTGGTTTGACTTTTCTTTTTCTTCAAGCTCCCGGTAGGTTATCCATTTGCTTACCGCGCTGTCAAGTTTGACTATGCTGCGCCCCTGGGCGTTAACCCATCCGACTTCGCTGCGCGTGTCGAAAAACAATCTCGCCGACGATTCCCAATCCTGCAGTCGGGAATCGGCATTATACACGAGAAACAGCTCACGGACTTCTTCGAAACTTGGATTTATCGGCGGTTCCTTAGGGCCTTTCTTTTTCCGGGGATTATCTCCGTTGTCAAACAGACCCTCTAAAACACCCCCGGATTCGGATGGAACAACTTCGGTTGTTCCTAAAAGTTTTTGTTTAGTTTTAGTTTTATTATATGCCCCTGGTTTTACCCCTTGTTTTGCCGCAGGTTTTACCCCTTGTTTTGCCGCAATATTTGAGGTAAAACCTGCGGCAAAAACCCATTCGCCATCTACTCTTTCCGGGAAACAATACAAGGGCTCTTTCTGCCTTCGCGATCCCTTGTTGTATCCGATTAAACCTTTCATCACGAGTCTGTCTCTACCAGCAATCAACGTATTCTCGGATATTGCCATTAGCGCGACTGCCCGTGGATTGGAGAGGGAAAATGGATTGGTCCACCCGAGTCTGTTGCAAATATCAAGCAACCTGAAGTATATTGTTGCCTCAGCGGGTGTGAATCCTTTTATATCGACCTCCTGCCAATATCGGTTAATCAATTCCAAGTAGTTCATCTGTATAATGGGTATTTGTTGAGGGCATCCTCGATGTATGACCGCTTCCCTACCCTCAGGTAGGCGCATACAGCCGTGATGAACTCCACAAGGCCGTGGCACACCACGTAACTGCTGCCGTAACGCTCGACAAGGGCCTGCCACTCTTTCTGGTGCTCTGACTGTGTGCCGGCGGCCCTCCCCTTGCGTTTGGGCACCTTCATCTCTATGCAGAGGGAGGACTTGCCGCCGGCCGGAAACAGCAGGATAAGGTCGGCGGCTCCCTTGACCTGCCCCTCATACACCATCATGGCGCCGGCCCTGGCGCCACGCCAGCCACCGTTCGGGACTGCTATCAAAAGATTGCCGACATGAGGGAAAGTCAGCCTGAACCAGCTGACACAGATATGCTGTATCTTGCTCTCGCTGTATCCTTGCTCAACGGCCAATAACTCTTTTTCCGTCATATCCTGTCATTGAAAAGATTCATGGTGAAATCGATTATATCCTCCTGTATCTGGGTCGTGGTACCGGTCACCTCGTTGGCGATGTCCTTCTTGGTCTGGATCACGTTGTACATGTAGCGGTCAATCGTCTTGTCGCCGAGGAAATAATAGCAGTTGACCGCATTCTTCTGTCCGTTACGGTGCGCCCTGTCCTCGGCCTGCTCGCAGTCGGAATATGTCCAGGGGAACTCGATGAAGCCCACCCTGCTCGCCGCTGTCAGCGTCAGTCCCGTGCCTCCCGACTTATAGTTGAGGATTATCAGCTTGCAGTCCGGATCGTCCTGAAACCTGTCTACCGCCATCTGCTTCTGCTTCATATTGTCGTCTCCGGTCACGGTAACGGCGTCCGGGAACTCGTCTTTGAGAGCGGCGACCACATCCTTGAGATATGCGAACATTATCAGCTTCTCCCCTCCGTCAATCACGTCATGGACAAACTCAGCCACGGCTTTGACCTTACCTCGGGCCGCTATTTCTTTAAGTGCGCCCATCTTCACCATCACCTCTCCCCTCATGGCCCTGGCCACCTTGTCATCGCTCGCGTTCTTGTACCGACGGAGATACTCGATCACGTCATTCTCGGCATCGTCATACTCCTTACGGTTGGTGATGTCGCACGTTATATACTGTCTCATCTTTTCAGGCAGCTGCGTCAATACTTTCTGTTTCTCCCGACGGAAGAAACAAGACTGCCACAGCCGGTAATTCAGCTCACGGAGATTGCTCGACTGCTTGGGGCCGTCACAATAACGGCCTACGAAAGTCTTGTAGCCTCCGAAATCCTCCATGCGGTCGAGTATCTTCAGCTGTTGGATGAGATCGGTATTGTTATTCACCACCGGGGTACCTGTAAGGGCGAAGACAAATCTCTTGCCCTTGCAGATACCCTCCACGAATTTGCTCTGCTGTGTCTTTGTCGACTTGCATTTGTGGCTCTCGTCAATGATGACGGTGTTGAAAAGGCCGATGCGCTCGTCGAAATGTATCGACCGGAGCGTCAGCCTTTGTGTGGCGGTGATGCGCCTTACAAAGAATTTCTTCAAAGACTCGTAATTGACGATGAATACCGGGGCGAAAGACTCGCCGTTAGGCTTGGTCAACTCGAAATACCTCTCCCAGTTCTGGCGGTTGCTGTCGTCAAGTATGATAGCGTCGATGCCGGCGAACTTCTTGAACTCCCGCTGCCAATTCACTTTAAGGGCCGCGGGGCATATGACCAATGCGGGGAAGGACTCCCCGAACTTGTCGGCCTCCCTGTGCGCCTTCACAACGGAGCATATAGCCTGGAGGGTCTTGCCGAGCCCGGGCTGATCTCCGAATATGCAACGCTTGTGATCCAACGCGTACCTCACGCCCTCGAGCTGATATTGGTAGGGATCCAGCAGCATATAGTGCTCGCCGCTGAATCCCTTCATGGGCGGTATCTCATATAAGACATCCTGTGTCTCCTGGCGGCGTGATATGCCCGAGCAGAATCTGTTCTGCAACGCCCAGGCTGAAAAAGCGTCTACATACCACTTGGCATCACGCTCGGGAGGATAGCCGGCGCTCTCTTTCCTCACTACCCACTCCTTCTCCCGCGGGTCCCATCTCGGGACGCTCGGAATACGCTTGACAATCTCTATCATGCGGGGGTTGTAGGCGAATGAGATCCGGTAAGTGCCCGGGGTCTCTGTGATATACAGCTTTGAAACCATATCAAGCTATGTCTTCCGTATTCTCGATTGGTATTCCGTCGGTCGGGGTCGCTTCCGCGAAAGGATCCTCGGGATTATCGAAGTCAATGCACGTCTGGATCACCTCCCATTTGCGGTTGAGGATATATTCCTCGACTTCATAAAAGAAAGCCTGCACCGCGATATCGAACTCTGAAATGTGCGCCCACTCCATCGTGTCGCAACCGATTTCTATGCCGGGCGAGTTGAGGTTGAGCACCTTTGAGCTGGAGAGTATGCGCTTGCCGGTCATGGTGACCATGGGGGATATCTCATCAGTGCTGTACGACACACCGGTCACGTCGATCCTCCGCAAGAGCTTCAGATTCTCCTCTGAGCCGGGATCGCTCCAATCGATGCTGTCGGCTTCCTTCTGCTCCGTTATATCCGCGAAGTAAGGGACGAGGTTTGATAAGGCCGCCTTCAGGTCTGAATGTACCGGGTTGATTCCTTTGAGGGTGATGTCGTTGCCTTCCTCGTCATGATAGCCGGCTTCAAGGCCCCCTTTCTTCGAGAGCCTGGCCTTGTATATGCTGATTCTCATAATATTTGTATATTTCTTCAATTAATTAACTTGATATATGATAGATACAGCGGTTCGACCGCCGCATCTATCTGTTGCGGTATTCGTTCACGAATGTCTGGTAATTCCTGTCTGTGGGCAGAGGGAGTGTTATGCCGAACTCCGTGGCTGCGTCGGCCTTGATCTTTTCAAGGTAATCGGTCATCTGTAGGGTGTTGAGCTTGGTGGTGCTTCCGACCACGGTCACCCATCTTCCTCCGACTGCTACCTGCCTGGAAAGGAACTTTGCCTTGTAGTAGTCATGGAAATCGTCTTTCAACTGCCCTGTCGCCTCCTCCATGCACTTGAACCACATCCACATCAGCGAGTTCTGGGAAATGGTGCGGGGCGCGGTCTTTCTCACTATCTTGACAGTGTAGACTCCGTTACGGAGCAGCGAGCATAGATAGTCAAACGATTTCTCCATGGTCACTGCTCCATTGTGCTTGGTCAGTGTGGTCTCGCTCATCAACGGTAGCCGTTAGGTGTCGGGGGGTAGCCGTAAGCTTGCTGCTGCTGCGGGTATACCTGCTGCTGTGGGTATGCCTGCTGCTGTGGGTATGCCTGCTGCTGTGGGTATGCCTGCCGGGGATAGTCTTGCTGCGGCATGGATTGCTGTTGGGGGTAAGGCTGCTGCGGTGCGGTCTGTTGCGTCTGCGCCGCCGGGTTGATGCCCAGCGCACGGATGGTGTTGAACACCTTTCCGTTGTGCTCCCTGCCGTTTACGAAAGCCTCAACGAAAACCTTCATGCCCGGTGCGTACTGGTCGAGAAGCTGCATCTTCTCGCCTGTGAACTCGATGGCCACTAAGTTGACCCGTGGGTTGCCGTCACGGTCAGTGTAGCTGTCGTTGAGCACGAGCTCACGCTTATGGAATGGGGTGCCCCCGGTCTTTGACGGTATCTCGATCACCGGCGAAATGGAATGGATGGGGGCTGTGGTTGTGAATTTAATCATTGTCTTTGAGTTTAATGGTTAGACCTCCTTTTGTCGTTTTCTTAATTGTGTACTGCGCATAAAGGTCGGGGTGCTCCTTCCTGAACCTTGCGGTGTCGAATGTTGACCGCTCCGAGTCGGCGGCGATTGTCGCTCTGAACAATCCGAGATCGGCGCTCTTGATGCTGTGCTGCTCCATGGCTGTCCGCAGACCTTGCTTCGCCTCGTCTATCCTTGCCTTTGTCTCCTTCTCTACCCTGAGCAGGTCGGCCACATAGTCAATCACATTCTGTGGCACGACCGGCGCCGCCTCCTCCGGCTTGCCTGGCAGATTGCGGCCTATGCCGAACACCGACAGGTCATGGTGGAAGTAGGCCGGTCCGTTGTCGGTGATGATGTAGTCGGTGGTCAAAAGCTCCTTGACGAGGTCGGAGGGCTTGCGGTCAATCACCCAGAAGGCCGATGTGTCCTTGCGCAGCCAGTTGCAGGCCAGTCCCTCGACTTTCAGCCCGGGGTTCTCTGCCTCGAACAACTCAGCGTAGACCGAAAGCTGCCACGAGAGGTATTCTTTCAGCGCATCCTCGCCATTGGTGAAGTAGTGGGTGTTGTAGTAACCGCAGGTGGGGTAAAGGCTGATGTTGTTGGTCTTGGTATCCACGAGCCATATCCCGCCGGTCAGCACCCTCTGCCACACATTGTCTATCTGTGAGGCATACTTGGCGTTGTCGCTCACGGTGTGCTCGTTGGCGATGGGCCTGAAGCCATTGAGGTGCCTGATGTAGCTCATAAGCTCATAGCTGACATCCCACGTCTCGTCAACATGACGGATGTTGTCGCGCTCCTTGCATCCGTAGCGTGTGTTCACGACCTGCTGCGTCTGCTTGAGCCCTAACTTGTCGTAGGTCTCAATCGCATGGTGAACGGCTGTGCCGCGGCTTCCGGCGCGGGGTATCACAAAGTCTTTGGTATAGTTGTCGGCATCGGGATATACACCCAATCCGAGGATCGAGTGTATGAGGCCGGTGATGCCGAGGAGCCGCTTCTCTCCGAGGTGGTAGCTGTGCTCCGCCTCATTGAAGATGACTGGGGATTGTTTCAGTAACATGGTTTACGCGCTTTTGAATTTTGCTATTACACCGCAGGCTTCCTTATATAGAGGAGTGCCGTTTTCACACATCTTCGGGTACTTTGTTCCCCACTTGTTCCATACCTCGTTGAAATCATAGAGATCCTTTACATTCCTGATTTCGTCTATGGCTTGTTTGAGCTGCGCATCAGTGAAGGCCGCGCTTGTGACGTTGGCCTGCCCGGTGCGTCTGTCACGCATCTCCACGCCGTTGCCGCACGCCATGTTGGCATCGTCGTCAGTGTCGGCCACGATGCCGAGTATGGCGCAATACGAATAGCGTTTGAGGTAAGTGATCGCAGAGCCGTAGGCCTGGTAGTCACTGGTCAGCTGAGGCAGGTAGAGCTCGCTCTTTATCCACTCGCCTGACTTGTGGATGAGGATGGTGGTGAGCTTGCCGCCGCTCACGATCTGGGATACCGCGAGGCCGTTGGCCTTGAGCTGCGGGACCGCCGCTTTCACGCAGGCGGACAGATCGGCGTACTTGAACTTGTAAGTGCCTCCGGACTTCATTCTGACCGATACTTCCTTTTCAAGCTTGGGCTGCTCTATCGAGCCTTGCAGCGCGGAGAGCGCTGCTGCAATCTGGCCGATACTGTCGCTCATATAAGAGCGCTCCTGAATGTTGTTATCTTCCATAAGCATGGGTTCTATTAGTTTGACTTGTGGTTTATTTTACTATAAAGTTAGTCATTATTAGCGATTTACACAAACTTTGCGGGCTTGATTTTGCCACCTTAACGTTTACTGACGTTTGGTGTGCGCCGTTATCTCCGCCAGGGCCGAGCGGAAGTTATCGACATCCTCCTGATGGAGGAAGATGCGTTGACGTTTTCTTTTGCCGGCCATTCTCCCGGCAGGGGTTTCTGTGATCACGATGTAAGGCTGCCCCGCCCTGTCGATGTACGCGTCAAAGTAATAGACGCGGGTGCCGGCGCTGACCCTTATCGTCTTTGTCGGCTCGTTGTTTTTTAAAGTGCTTTCCATATTCAAAAAAATTGATGATGTGTGGCGGCGGAGGGTGCGGCCCCTCCACCTTGGCCTGAGGCCCTGAGGTCCGGAGGCGTTTCCCGGACAGTCACGCCGCCATATAGCCGGGATTGCCCGCCCGGCTGACGGGAGTTTGAAAATGATGATGCCTTGACCCTCACGGGCTGTCGCAGGCATCTCGTAATGAAGCTACTTTTCACCCTCACGGGCTACTTGTCGATTTACATAATCCAACCTATATGTCTTTTATGTCTGACGAGTTGATGTAGTCAAGCATCCATCTCGGAAGAACGCGTGGAGCCACTTTGGCAAGCAGCCACAGGTAGCCGACTCCGAGAATGTTGACGTAATACAGCTCGGGTGTATTGTTCATTATTACCAGGCAAGGGAGGATAAGCAGCGTCATCACCACCCATGCCGCGATTTTCTTTGATAGTGTCATGGTCTTGGATTTTTAATGTTTATTTCTCATGTCCCTGCAATGGCGGAGAACATCGGCAGCGTTGCAGTGCCACTTGCCGTTCGGTTTGTTCGTGGGCTTCTCGGCGGCGATCTCTCCCTTCGCGATAAGGTCTATGAGTTTCTTCCGGCCGCCCACTATGCTCGCGGCCGTGTCCTTGCAGAAGGTCAGGCGTGACATCACGTGGAATATGTTCTCCAATTCAATCTCCGCCGGGTTGACGGAGGTCACTTTTCCTCTCCGCGCCATCTGTCACTGGTATCTTGTCACTACCATGCAGCCCTTGTCGATGTCGGTGTTCACCCTCCACCGCATCCCCTTGGTCATCTCAAGCAGCAACGACGAGCGGGGGGTCGAGCGGATCGTCGACGCGTTGTACTCTGCGAAGGGGAACTCAATCGAGTCACCGACCGCCATCGAGCGGAATTTGTCCGCGATGGTCTGTCTCATTGTCTTTGTCTTTACTTCCATAGCTTTATTTTTTTGTGTTGTGGAACGGCGGCCGGACTCGAACCGGCGGCCTCCGGGCTGCGCCCGGCGCTCTGGACAACTGAGCTACGCCGTTTTTTGGTGATCGTCTCACCGGTTTTTCGTAACTTTGTGATGCCAAAACAAAAAATCACGAATATGAGGAATATCAGAACCGGGACCCTTCCACCCGAACGTTGGGAGGAAAAGGACATCATGGCCCATCTGAGCTGTGATGAGACAACAGCGAGAGATATCATGAATGAATGTAGGAGCCGAAACGGAATCAAAGGATACGGTGCGATAGAGAAGCACCTGATACTCGACTTCATCGAAGAGAAGCAACGCCAGCAGCGCGAGCGGGAAGACCGTCACAAAGCCGACATCGCCATCGCCGAGAGTGTCGCAGTGCTCAAGGAGCAGGTAAATACGCTCAGGGAGCAAGTGAACACCCTGCGCGATATGTGCGCCTCCTCATCCGAGGACGCCCGCAAGGCGCGCGCCCAATCATTGGCCGCCAATTTCATTTCCGCTTTCTCTGCCGCGGTTGCCATCACAGCATTGGTTCTGAAAATAATCAGTCGTTAGTTATTCACCGGTCCATTTGCCACGGGCGGACACGCCTCAACCCGCTCCCGGTCTTTCTTTGGCATAAGCACCGGGGGTTATCTCTTACCGTGGTCACCGCCCGTATCAAAGTGCCTTCCGCCTTGGGGCTACCGGGCTGCTTCTTTTTCGGCTTCCACTCATCGCCGGCCTTCCTGATTGTTCAGGTGGTACCGGCGGAATACTGAAATACGTCAAGGTTCTCTTCTCTGGTGGGGGAGCGGAGGGTTTCGACCCCTCTACCGTGCCAGATTTAACCCGTCGGCGGCATTTCCCGACTGTCTCGCTCCCATGTGCGGCGGTGTCTCGATGACCGCCGCGTGGATAGAATAATTTTACCATTTCTGGAAAAACGCTGTTTCGCGCCACCTCCGTGGCGCAGGGACCCTCACGGGCTGCCCGGTTCGGTTTGACTTTTGCGAGGTCAGAGGTCAAGGGCGTTGATGAGCACACCTATCGCTTTTACCTGCTCCTTGATGCGGTCGCATCTCCCGTATGAGTATTCTTTCAGTCTCACAGTCTCGGCGAGCTTGCGCTCGAGCTCGGCGGCTTTCCCGTAAGCCTCCTCGGCCCTTGCCTCGGCCTGAGCGAGCTGCTCCTTGAGCTCGGCGATGGTTGCGTCGCAGTCATCCGCGGCTGTGATTTCCGACTTATCCATGCCGGTGATGTCTCTGCTGTCGAGGGTCTTCTCGCTGAGGTCGCAGGCGGTCGTTACCGCGTAGCGCGTATCCGCACCATCTTTGAGGGTTTTCACCATGAAGTCCTCGTCTTTAGAGACGAGCAGGTCGACGAGAGCCATGTGGCTCGAAACGTCCCCGGTTGAGTAGCAAAATTGTTTCATTTCCGCTGATTTTTTGAAGTTTGACTTGGGTTTCATATCTCTTGTTTTTCATATCCAAATACCTTATCTTTGCGGTAGTTTGATTATGATGATGCAAAGATAGGTCATTTGTCCTATGTTTGCAAACATTTGACCTAATATAATATTCATATGACCTATTTTTTAACTTTTATTTACAAATGAATACTTGCAACAAAGAATCTGTTCTTCACAGAATAAATGAATTTAGAGAGTACTCGGCGATCTCTAAGAGCACTCTGGCAGCATCTATTGGAGTTGAGCAAACAACTCTTAATAATCAAATAATTGGGAAACGTGGTCTGTCGCTTGATACAGTTTTGGCTATATTATCGACATTCTCAGAATTATCATCTGAATGGCTTCTTCGCGACCGTGGTGATATGTTTTTGAAAAAATATGACGGATCATTAGAAGCAAACGCAGTAAGACAAGCCGAGAGAATTGAAAAACTAATTGGAACAATTGAAACACTTCAAGAGTCGATTGACCTAAAAAATCAGACCATCGCAATTCTCAACGAAAGAATTAAACAACTCGAAAAATCAAATTAACAGTTGACATTATGGAATTATCCGATCGTCTCAAACAAATTATTACTTATTCCAACCTTTCGGTTAGAGCACTTGCAATAAAATGTGGAATGAATCAAGCAACACTTGATAGACAAGTCAAAGGTTTGCGAAGTGTAAGTCTTGAGACAATCTTAAGTGTCTTATCCACTTTTCCCGAAATATCATCTGAGTGGATGATGCGTGGCGAGGGAACAATGCTAAAAGGACAGGCAGCTCCAGACATCAACGTGGAGCGAATAAACAAACTTGTCGACACCATCACCACTCTCCAGGATACTATCAACGCCAAGAACGAGACAATCGCTACTCTCAACGAAAGAATCAAACAGCCCGAAAAATAAAAATAACTATGTCCAAATTCAAACAACTAAGATTAACTAACTTAGAATTTTATGGAACAGGCTACTCTAAATTCAAAAATTCGAGTAATAATTTCCTCTTACAGGTTGTCTGATCGGCAATTTGCAATAAAAATTGGAGTAACTCAGTCAGTAATCGGCTCGATGTTTCAGAAAGGCACAGAGCCCTCGTCAAAGGTAATACGTAACACTCTTAATGCTTTTCCGGAAATATCTGCTGATTGGTTTTTGAGAGATAAAGGGGAAATGCTTATGTCACCAAATAAGGAGATGGAGCGAATAAGCAAACTCATCAACACCAACATCAACACCATCTCCACTCTCCAGGATACCATCAACGCCAATATAGTAGAGCGACTTCAAAAAATTCTAACCTATTCCAACCTTTCGGTTAGAGCACTTGCAATAAAATGTTCTCTTAAACAACAGACATTGGATAAACATATAAAGGGAATATCTGAACCCAGTTCCAATACCCTAATAGGTATAGCTGCCGCCTTTCCCGAAATTTCTTCAGAATGGCTACTTCTCGGGAAGGGTACAATGCTAAAGGAAAATATGGAAACTGAGCGAATAAACAAGCTCATAGACACCATCACCACTCTTCAGGATACCATCAACGCCAAGAATGAGACAATCGCAATCCTCAACGAAAGAATTAAACAACTTGAAAAATAAAAATAACTATGTCGAAATTCAAACAACTCACTCCACCATGGCCATAAAGCGATAGCCCCCCGACACTCAACATTTCCGTTTTATTGTCGGAACAAAAATATTGTCCCTTTCAATCCATTGTGAATAAATAGGTTACAACATATTGTCTATAAATTTATATATTTTATAGGGCCGAGATGACAGATAAACGCCCGCGGAAATATGTTGTAAAAACATCTATATATTTTTTTGATTTTCAGTAAAATAAGCACCTAAATAATATGGTTAAGTAAAAATTATCCGTAGCTTAAGGGTTTGGAACAAAAATAGTTATGAATAATTTTACACTTGGCCAAAAACTTCTGGTTGGTGCCAGAGCAGCCACCAACACGACAACAAAAGTAAAAAAAAAATCGCACTCCTACGTTGGTGAGGGTTCGATTTTAGAAAGGCTTGTGGATTTTGCCTTCTCCGTACCCGATTTCCGAAGGACCGGCAAGGGGAAATGCCGTCATAAACTAGGTGACATTATCCTGCTGATAATCTTCGCACGGATGTGCAGATGCACAAGTCGCGCCGATATAATAGAATACGGCAGACATAACCTTAATAAAATGCGGTCAATGGGTATGCTCGATAACGGTATGCCGTCTGAGCCTACATTATGCCGGATTGAAAATGGAATTGACGAACATGGTTTTGCTGACAAAATGGCGGAATTTGCCCAGTCGTTCCATGTGGAACTTATCAGAACATCCTCTCTGATGGAAATAATATGTCCGGACGGCAAATCCATGTGTGGGACCGTTCAGGAAAACGGACGCAATCCCGAAATTGTCTCGGCCTGCTCCCCCTCTACCCGCATCATACTGGCAACCGAAGCCTGCCGGGAGAAAAGCAATGAGATAAAGGCATTTCCCTTATTGATAGAGAAAATAGATATCGCAGGCAAACTGGTGACAGCGGATGCAATGTCAATGCAAAAGGACATCATTGACAAGATAAGATCCAAGGGTAGCAACTTCCTGATAGAGCTCAAGGCAAACCAGCGTTCACTACGGTATGGGGTCGAAGACAGGATTAAAGAATCCTCCCCGCGATTCTCATACACAGAGGGTTCCGAGCTCGGTCACGGAAGAATAGAGACCAGGACATACAATGTCTATGACGGTCTCGGACTTATTGCGGATAAGGACAATTGGGGTGGAAATCTCACTGTGGTGGAGTTCGGATCTAACTGCATTAAAAAATCCACCGGAGAAGAAACCTCCGAGACCAGGCTGTATGTGTCGGATCTTCCAATAACCACTAAGTGGATAGGCAATGCTGTCAGGAATCACTGGTATATCGAAAGTATGAACTGGGAATTGGATTTCAGCCTGTTGCAGGATGACACAAAACGCAAGTCAACCAAGGCTGCCCGGAATCTTGACACAATACAACGAACCGTATACTCATTGTTCTCAATCTTGAAAGGCCGTCGAAAAAAACTTTCTGACAAATCTAAAGGCTTGGCCGAACTGATGAGAGGAGTATCCATGAGCTTTACAAAACTAATCCGATTTCTAAACCAAAAATAAGAATTTTCAAACTTTCATATTAAAGATAAACAACTGATATCCAATATACAAATATTTACCCGATTCATTTTGAACCGGGTAAGGGAATCATACTCGTAATAGTATTTTTAAATGAAAGAGCCGTGGCTGGGAATGACCAACTATCTTAACTTAGAGTGAATAAGCCGCCTCATCTGTGAATCCGAATACTTATAACCGTTGAATACGACAGAAGCATGTTCGCTATTTTTATTGGCATAACAAAACTAATTAATTGTACTTAACACTTAACTCTGCAAGAAAGATGAGAGGCGGCATCTTGCGATGTCGCCTCTGGTGGCTGATTAGAAATCAGTTTATGTAATTATGACATTTCTATGTGCTTAAAACTTGTAGGACATACCGATTGACAGGTCATCGCCGTTGAGCATCACACCGCCTTGGTTGGGTGCGTGCGAGGCGTGGTTGCCCCCTTTGAATCCTACGAATCCGACATGTGCCACAAAGCTGAAGTCATCACTGATGT
>CAZBWZ010000001.1:0-71309 GCA_964495725.1 uncultured Bacteroides sp. | reverse complement strand
TAACTAACTCATTTATTTTCAACGGCATAAATTAAATTTTAACGAAGTATTGTCTAAATAATCCATGAACAAAATCACAACTATCGTGGTCTCGCTTGCTCTGGCGATGGGTATATGTCACCAGGCTGATGCAGCTAAGAAGGTGCATACCATCGGCGACAGCACCATGGCCAACTATGATGAGAACACTACCGTGACACGCGGTTGGTGTCAGTATCTACAGCAGTTCCTTACAGGAATCACGGTCAACAACCGAGGTAAGAACGGAGCCTCAAGCAAGAGCTTCTACCAGGAGTCTCCTTACTGGAATTCGGTGAAGACACAGATGCAGGACGGCGACTACCTGCTGATACAGTTCTCACACAACGATGAGAAGAATGGCGGAATGGACGGTGACGAGGTTAAGGCCTATTATAATTCGATAGGTGATGCCGCCAACGCGTCCTCCACGGATTATCGCGGCACCAATCCTTCGACCACATATAAGGATTATCTCAGAAAATATATAGATGAGGCACGTGCTATGGGTGTGACGCCGATTCTTGTAGGACCCGTGTGCCGCATGTATTTCTCGGGCAACACAATCCGCCGCAACGGACGTCATGATCTCGGCGACAACTTCTCGAAGCTGACCGAAACCGGCATACTTACGGGGCAGAGCGTGCCCGCATCAGACCACACTATGGACTATGTGCAGTCGATGAGGGATGTGGCTCTCGAAAAAGAAGTGCCTTTCGTTGATCTTACAACAGCCACAGCCGACCTATTCCTAAGCTATGGAGACAGCGACTGTCACAGCATACTGGGCGACGGCGCAGGCTCCACTCATCTGAGCGCGACAGGCGCAGCCCTGATCGCACGCAGGTTTGTGCAGATCGCATCAGAGGCCGGTGTAATGGCCGAATATGCCAATCTGTCGTCTGATCTCTCGATTACCCCCGCTGACGGATCGCTCGGCTCGGGATATGTAGGCCAGACTCTGCAGAAGGAATTCATGATTTCAGGATTCAGCCTCACTCCGGCAGCCGGTGAGGTGAGCCTCACAGCCGGCAATGGCCTTGAAATAAGTGTTGACGGCGGTGTCACCTGGGGCTCCGTGGCTGTGTTGAGCTATGAAGGCTCGACCCTTCTTGCCAAGTTTCTCGCACGCATGACACTTATACAAGCCGGGGAGAATACATCTAATGTCACCGTTACTACTCCCGACGGACTCACCAGCGAGGTGACCCTTACCGCGACAGGTGTGGAGCTTACGGGCGGCGTAGAGGTCAACGCCTATTGGCGCCTTGAAAGCAACGATGAGTGCGAACTTACCGGTCCGGCGTCAGTTGTAGCCGAAAACTGGCACGGTATGGTGCTACAGCGCTATTCCAACCCCAATGCCAACACCGTGTGGCCCGACTGGACGGGTTTTGATGCATCCCGCAAGACACAGCGCAATGTGATAGAGGGAGAGCAGTGGCCCGCCGATGAAATCGATGAGGTGTCGACCCGCTATATCGAGTTCGGACTCACCGCAATGGAGGGCACGACACTCAATATTGATGAGATCAGTTTTTTTCTCTGCGGCTGCGGCGGCAACGGCATGTGCGTGAATGTGTGGTATTCGCCTAACGACGATTTTTCTGAGGCTAAGCTCATGTACAGCAAGACCAAACTCCCGGCCAACAATATGCAATATGTCTCGGATACTCCGGTAATGAGTCTCGAAGCCGGCAAAACGGTGAGATTGCGCTTCTATCCCTGGTATAACGGAGCTGCATCAGGCAAGACCCTGTGTCTCTCAGATATCAAGATTCACGGATACGCACAGTCCGAGACTGGTATCATCCTGCCCGGTGTTGACAGCGTTAATGTAGTGGCTACCGACTATTACACCGTGTCGGGCATGAAGGTGACAGATCCAGCAGCCGGAGGTCTCTACATACGTGCCGACCGTCATGCCGACGGCACTACCTCGGTGTCCAAACTTGTAAGATAAACATAATCTATTATTAGTAATAAACTTAAGATTCTTATCATGAAAAAAATGTTTAATCCCTTGGTGGTGGGTCTGCTCGCGCTGATGCCCGCAGCGGCTACGGCTCAGACTACCATAGCATCCTGGACATTTGAGGGAGGCTATGGCCGGGTCGACGACACCACAGAGAAGACAGTCACTCTCACCCCTGACGGGAGCGACTTCGCCGAGATCGGACATATCTGGTTCTCGGAGGCAGCTCCGGTAATTCGTCCCGACGAGAATGTCGGCGACAAGAGCGCCTATTCAGCCACCGGTCTGTCGCAGGGCCGTTACTGGCAGATATGCAACGGTTACAACAACCATGTATTCCGTATCGAGAATACCGATGCAAATGCCATCACAGATTATACTGACGCATCTACCCACAACGCATACTATGAGATTTCCTTCCCGACTTTAGGATACAAAAATATTTCGGTAGAATACGCCATGGCCTACGGGGGCAATGCCGAGGCAGGAGTCGAGGTGGTTGTGTCAACCGACGGGGGTTACACCTGGTTTGATGCCGGCACACACACAATGGCCGGTACATGGTGGACCTACGACCCCAAGACCATCAGCCTGTCGGCGAATAACAAGGAAAGCGTGAAGGTGCGCCTTATCGCCGGCAACGGATTCGCAAGCAACTGGAATCTTGATTACGTCACTGTCACCGGAGAGGACATGTCGGCTCCCATCAATCAGGACGGTGTCGTGCTGGGCTGGCCACTGCGCAGCGGTGCCGACAGCGCTACAGCGGCCGATGTATCAGTTGACGGTTTATTCTCCGTAGCTGAATTCAGCCACGGCTCCAACCTTACCATCACGGGCGTGCGTAACGACGGTGACGCTCCGTCACGCACACAGTTCCAGCCTGTCGAGGGAGGCAACGGTGAGAACAACGATGAAAACGCCATCATATTCAGTATCAAGACCAAGAAGGGTCTGATGTTCAAGCCCACACACGTGGGATTCAAGGCCAGCCGCGTCGGTACCAACGGAGGTAACTTCGATGTAGTGATTACGGCGGGTGACCAGTCGCAGGTGCTTGAACAGGGCTTCACCCCGCAGCTCACTAAGGAGGCTCCCTACTTCAGTGACTGTCAGTATAATGTGGATGCTATCGATCCCACCGGCGAGATAGTCACCGTGAAGATATACATCCATAATCTTGCCAACAACAAGCAGTATGCTTTTGCCGATGTCGAGATCACAGGTGATGTCACAGGCGTGCTCGAACCCGTTCCCGCTTACACCCTCTCTGTTTCCCTCGGCACACCCGGAGCCGGAAACGTGGTATGCAACCCCGCCGGTGCTGAGTTTGACGAAGGTACTAAGATCACGGTATCTGCCACTGAGAATTTCGGTTACCACTTCGTAGAGTGGGCTGATGCAGCCGGCAACACCGTATCTACCGCCAATCCCTATACATTTGAGCTCACTGCCAACACCGAGCTCTACGCCATCTATTCACAGACCAATGTCTACGCTCTCAACCTCAAGCTCGAAGGCGGCGCAAATGCCAATCTCGTGCAGGTATCACCCGAGGGTAACTTTGTAGACGGCATACATTATTATGAAGAGGGCACTGACGTGAAACTCACTGCCATCAACAACCGTATCCTCACCTTCACCAACTGGGAAGACAACAGCACTCAGGCCGAGCGTGATATAGTGATGGACGGCGAAAAGGACATCACCGCAACATTCTCCGCAGCCGACTATATCGTAGGCTGGGATCTATACTACGACCAGCCCGCAAGCCAGCGCGCAGCCGACTATAAGGACGAAAGCGACAACGCCGGATTGCTGAGTCTGCGCAATGCCGAAGGCACCACTACATCATGGCTCACACGCGGCTGCAAGAACGGACAGGAGAACGGCAAATATGCCGCACGTATCTGGAAATATCTCAGCGAGGAGTGGTACTTCGAGATTTCATTCTCATCAGTAGGTTATACCAACCTCAAGCTCTCAGCAGCGCTCGGCGATGATTACAATACCTATTCGGTAAACAATGCCGAGTACAGTATCGATGGTGTCAACTACACCGCTATCGGCACATTCAACCCGCCGGCACGCGGCTGGGACAGCAAGGAATTCGACCTTCCTGCCGACGCCGCCAACCAGAGCCGTGTCTACATCCGCTTCATGCCCGACCGCACATCACCGCTCATCGGTGTGTCAAGCGACTACGACGGCACTTCGGTTGCCGAGATATTCGTACTTGCCGACAAGGAAGCTGCCAACGACGACAAGGCTCCCCAGCTTGTCAACTCGATCCCGGCAGCGGGCTCTGAGGATGCGAGCGCCACAGGCTCGATAATCCTCACCTTCGATGAGAAGATCAAGGTAGGCACCGGCAACGCCACACTCGGCGATGAGGTGCTCACTCCCACCATCAGTGGTAAGAACGTGGTATATAACTACTCTGGCCTCAAGTATGCTACAGAATATACCTTCAATGTGCCTGCCGGCGCGATCGTAGACCGCAGCGGTAATGCTTGTGAGGCAATCACTCTTACATTCAAGACCATGGAGCGCGTGCAGCCCGAGGCTCGCGTGTTCGACGCTGTAGTTGCTGCCGATGGCACAGGCGACTTCGAATCCCTGCAGTCAGCTATCGATGCCGCTCCCGCCAACCGTGTCAAGCCCTGGCTCATCCTTGTCAAGAACGGCAACTATAAGGAGCACATCGATATCCCGGCCAATAAGCCCTTCATCCATGTCATCGGTCAGGACCGTGACAAGACCATCGTGCTTGATGACAGACTCTGCGGTGGTGAAAACGCTGTCAACGTAAGCGTAGGCGCTACTGTAGTGGTGAAGTCAAACGACTGTCTCTTCGAGAACATCACACTTGAGAATTCATGGGGACACGAGAAGGAGTCAGGCCCGCAGGCCCTCGCCCTCAACACATCGGGTGACCGCACTATCTTCAACAACGTGGCTCTGCTCAGCTACCAGGATACATGGATCACTCCGTCTACTTCCAACTACCGTGCATTTGTCAAGAATTCACTCATCGAGGGTGCTGTCGACTTTATCTACAACAGCGGTAACATCTATGTGGAGAGCACCACACTGCTTATCAACCGCAAGAGCGGTGGCTATATCGTAGCTCCCTCACACGCTCTCGATGTAGAGTGGGGTTATGTATTCAACAACTGCGTGATCACCGCTCCCGGAGTGCCCTCCGAGACAGATGTATGGTTGGGCCGCCCCTGGCACAATTCTCCCAAGACTGTCTTCCTCAACACCCGCGCTGAGGTCACCATCCCGGCTACCGGCTGGTATGAGACAATGGGCGGACTCCCCGTGCTCTGGGCCGACTGGAATACTACTGACGCCAACGGCAACCTCCTCGACCTGTCACAACGTCGCGACACTTACTACTACGTGGATTCAAACGGCGAGAGGGTATATGGCAAAGCCAAGAATTTCCTCACCGATGAAGAGGCAGCCCAGTACACAGTGAAGAACGTGCTCAGCGGCAGTGACAACTGGCAGCCCGAGATCAAGACCGAGAGCTGTGCCGCTCCCGAGCCCAAGATCATGGACAATAGCGTGCTCGTATGGGATGCGGTGCCTTACGCAATCTGCTATATCGTGGAGGCCGACGGTGAGATCGTTGCCATCACTACAGAGGCTACCGCTGCTGTCGCCGGAGGTGCCGAGCAGTACACTGTACGTTCGGTCAACGAATTCGGTGGTCTCAGCGAGAGGGCTGTCGCTGTTCCTTACACCGGTATCGACGCGATCGAGGCCGAAACAGGTGATCTTACAATCAAAGCCATCTATACAGTGGACGGTATACGTATCAACACACTGCGCACAGGTGTCAATGTCGTGGTCGGGACGACCGCGGATGGCACCACCGTCACACGCAAAGTTGTCGTGAACAACTGACAACATTTAGTTTTTTAGTTAGAGAAGCTGGCCGGGCCGATTGATGTCGACCCGGCCTTTTTTTCTGTATAATATTTTATAAGTAAAAAAAAATCACTAACTTAGAGGCCTGAATCTATTGATCGCCATGCTAATGCTCCGTTTTGTTAATACTTTGAAACTCTTATTTTATCATTTCGTATGTTTGGTTGTGATATACTCATTCTCGGTATGTGGAGAAACGATATCTGCACAGGTGCATAATAGACCGGAATTGGTGTTTGATAAGAGTGGCATCTATTCTGTAAAGGCTACACGGGTGAATGCGCATTTCTTGAGTGACAGCATAGCGGCGGACTGCGCTGACGGGATGCTAAGAAATCCCGATAAGTCAGACTCCCATCTGTTGTTTTCTTCCATGCCCGACTATGATCGTATCTATGGTGACAGCGGCAATGTGAAGCGAGGCTTTGAGACTGTACAGGTGCTTGAGGGTATGGTGGATGATACAGATGGCCGGGAGTCGGTGGTGGTGATGGCTCTGAATTGCAGAACAGGCGGGATATTCAAGGAACATGCTGACAAAAACGGTAATTTCAGGATCAATGTGAATGAATTTGTTGACAGTACTGTGTTCAATATTGATGCCTATGATAATCTCGACAAGCGCCGGAAATATAATCTGTCATTGATCGAATCACCGGTGCCGGATATTCCGAGACCAAAGGCTGACGTACCCTTGGACAAAACAGTATCTTACAACTCATTCGATACAGCCCGTATCTTGAAAAACATTGAGGTGACAGCCCGAAAGCAAGAGGTAATGAATATGTTTAAGGTAGAGACAAACAGGGCTTATTATGCGGGTGATCCCGCAATTTATCGTCATACCAACATTTCTTCGTTGCTGAAAACAATTGGGGTATATGATCTTAAAAGAACGACAATTCTACTTGATAATCAAATAATTCAGCGCTCATCTGATAATGAAAACGATTATACCTTTGATAGTGATATAACCGGTTTTCTCAATTCTTTAAATATTAATGATATATGGCAGATTGAGTATATAAAAAACGATCCTCGAACCATGATGTTTCAGTCGGGGCAGAATGCTCTTCCTGTCCTTCTTATCTATACAAAGTTTGGTAACGGAGGTAGGGAAGCCATGGGCCGTCCATTGGCCAATTCTTTCACACCGATGGGCTACGTTCCTAATGAAGTGAACACACCACAAGGTGATTCCGGTGATTTGTTATTTTGGTACCCTGAGCTCAGGGTTAAGGATGGTGAGAGCCTTCGGGTAGATGTCAACGATTCAGATTTACAAGAAGGAATAGTAATCAGTGTTAAGGGATTCACTGATAGCGGAGAGTACGTAGACTGTAGTTATCTTGTGCATTAATGTAATTATATGTTTATAAGTATAATAATCAATTATGGTGGTGAGAGAGATTAAATTATTGGTATTGGTTGTGCTTGGTGTACTGCTGCCGGGTGTTGTCAAGGGCGCTGTTGAGGATTCGGTGCTGGTGAAGCGTTTGCTTGATCTTTATGAGACGGCGGCTCCCGAGCGTATGGTGATACATACCGACAGGGACGATTGCGAGCCTGGCGGGAAGATCAGTTTCCGCGCTTACGTGGTGAGCGAGGCTGACAATCTTGATTCGCAACTCACCAACTTCATATATCTTGATGTATACAGAAACGACGGTTGGCAAAGGATATCCCATAAGAAATACATAAGGAATGAAAACGGGGCATTCTCCAATTACGTGGAGATTCCCGAGAGTCTTGCACCCGGCGAGTACACTATCGTGGGCTATACCCGGCACATGCTCGGATTCCCGGCAGAGACCTATGCCTATAAAAATATTAATGTGGGAGAGAAGAAGGAAACGGCTCGCGATGTGTCACGGTATATGCTACAACTCCAGCCCGAGGGCGGTCACTACATCGAGGGGGCAGTGCAGAAAGTTGGCGTAAGAGTGGTGGGTGACGACGAACTCACCGGTGTGTTTCATGTCGAGGTAGTTGATACCGTCGGCAAACCGGTTTACACCACCGAGACAGATCCTTTCGGTTACGCCACGGTAAGACTCCTTAACGACAGCCTTTGTCCTCTCAGGGTAAACGTCATGATGGGTGACGGCACGGTGTTGTCTACTGAGGTGTCTGAGGCTGAGACCAATACGGCGGTGCTGAAGGTGAATCAAGGCAGCGATATGCTCAAAATCGTGTGTCTGACACATGGTGATGTGGATCTGGCAGAGATGAATGTAGTGGTCAGGGCATCAGGTGTGGTGTTAAGTATGGCAGCCGACAGAGTATCCTATGTGAAAATACCGCTGACATCATTGCCAGACGGCTATATCGACATCGATCTGGTGGATGACGCGAAAAGGGAGGTGGTAAGCAGCCGGCGGGTGTATAAGGAGTCAAAGCCAAGTGTAAGTATCAGTAAGTAGCTAATATTGCCTGGATATTTAACACTGCCCAAGGCAGTCCCGTCGGAACATTGTCTCAGGGGTTTAAGCATCCGTTGCTCCGGTATTTGAATTTTTTGAGATAATGAGTTTTTTGTGTTTCATGATTATTTGCTACATTTGCACCACCTTGAATCATGAAGACCATTTATCTTACCATACTCGCACTGATTGTGCCCATGATGCTGCGTGCTGCCACTCCCGCCGCACGTGTGCAGCATTATGATCAACATTCCGGCCTGTCACACAGGTCGGTGAAGCAGATTGCTCAGGATAGCGACGGCTATATGTGGTTTGCCACATGGAATGGCCTCAACCGCTTTGACGGATATGAGTTTACCAAAATCAAGCCCGGGCCGGGTGATGAGGCCCGACGATACTCCGACCGCATTGGCGACATAAAGACGATGACCGACGGCAATCTGTTGTGTCGTGTCGATGGCCGAATGCTCGTGTTTGACACACGGGCCTATAAATTCACCGACCTCACGTCTGACATTGAGAAAAGGCTCGGAGAGTTGCCTGAAATAACATCTGTCCGTCAGACCCGTGGTGGAGAGACCGTGCTCGAGGGCAAGGACAGTCGCTTTGTGTTGTTTGCCGACAGCGCGCCGGTCTCCACCGCCAGCATATTGCCTTCGTTGCCACTGCTCGACTATAAGACCGGTGACAACCATTTGGATAATGAAGGCGCAATATATGCAGGAGGTGATATAGTGTACTCAGGTAAGGATGAAAAGGGCAATGTATGGCTGATTACACGGGGCGGAGATATATTATGTGCTCAGGGCGGCGGTACGGAGTTGATGGCCGTGGAGAAGATTGATACACATGGCGAGAAACTGTTTTTCTGCACTACAGACAGCCGGGGCAATGTATGGCTGCGCAACAGTCTGGGAGCGTATTGCGTGAGTATGTACGAGCTGCCATACGACGAGGTCGCAGATGGTTCATCCTCAAGGGTGAGGGCTATGATGCGCGATGCCGCCGGACGTATTTGGATTGGGGATGCCGGTGAGACCACTCTCGCTGTATATGACAGGGATGACCTCACGGATAAGTTATATATAGGTGCTGACGGCTCGGTATCAGACGTAAAGGTAAGTTTCGGGTCGGCTCCATACACCATTGCCTCCGACAAATCCGGCAATATATGGGTGGGCACCAAGCCTGGTGGTCTGCATCGTCTTCATCCTGACGGCAATGGCGGATACTCGGTGGACCATTTCACCTTAGCCTCGGGCGATCTGCCTTGCGATGACATTTATGATATCAAGTGTGACGCAACCGGTCGGCTGTGGGTGGCGACATTAGGTGGCGGTGTGGTTGTGATCAGCAATCCTGAGTCTCCGCACCCCGACATGATGAGCCTGATAGGTATGCCCGGTTATCCGCCGACTGCCAATGCAGTGAGAAAACTGTTGATGCCTGATGCCGATCACGTGTTTGCCGCCACCCGCGCAGGCTTGCTTGCGGTGAACAACGTACGTGGGAAAATGAGTTTCCGCCTGCACGCGAGTGAGCCTGATAGGGAATTATCGCTCAGTAACATCGCGACCATGGATATACTCAAAGACCGCAAGGGCCGTATCTTTGTGGCCACAGAGAGCGGTGGGGTGGATATGCTGCTGTCAGATGCCGGGATGTGGAATAAAGATATCGAGTTCAGACATTATAGTGAGCAGGCAGGTATCCCATCGGATATCTCGGTGTCGCTGATGCCCGATGTGTCAACTGATGTGATATGGGTGATAAGTGATAATATGATATATTCGTTTGACCCCGTGAGCGGTAAGTCGCAGAATTATCCATCTGCCTTTAAGGGACGTAAGCTGAGATTCAGTGAGGGTAGTCCGCTGCATATTGCCGGCAACCGATGGCTGGTGGGTCATGACAAGGGTTGTCTCCTGATAGATTTTGATAGTCTTGGCGGCTCGGAAAACAATGTGCCTGTGGTGTTTACATCCTATTCCGTGCAGAATGGCGCTCCCCGTCTCTTGTCACCGTCAGAGCATGAGATAAGTCTCGGGGCTGATGAGCGTAATCTCATACTCAGGTTTGCGGCTTTAGATTATATAGATGAGGCCGACATACGATATGAATTCCGCATCGACGGAAGCGACTGGGTGAGTCTGGGGCATGAGAGGTCGGTATCATTACTCGATCTGTCACCGGGTGATTTCGTACTTGAAGTCAGGTCTACTGACAACACGGGCCGTTGGCTCGATAATGCGGCGGTGCTTAATGTCAGGGTGGCAGCAAAATTTCATGAAACATTGCTGTTCAGGATTCTGATCGGCTTGCTTATCATCTCCGCTATAGCGGGTGTGATATGGGTCATAATGTATATAAGACGTGTCAATGCACGCCAGCGCGAGACGCTGTCGGCTTATCTTAAGTTGCTGGAGACTACTGCATCTGCCGACAATATGTCAGCCGAAAGCCGAACCGAGCCTGAGGCTGCGGTATCTGAGGGGCTGACCGGAGAGGATGCCGAGTTTATGGACAAGGTGATGGAGTTTGTCAATCTGCGGCTGTCGGATTCTGAGGTAGGCGTGAACGACATGGCTGAATATGTGGCGGTGAGCCGCAGCGGGCTAACACGCAAGCTTAAATCGATATTGGGTGTGACAACCTCGGAGTTTCTCAAAGAGAGCCGTCTCAGCAGGGCCGCATCGCTGATTACCACAACATCAATGCCTGTCAAGGATATAGCTGTAGACTGCGGATTTGCCGACCTTAACTATTTCGGCAAATGCTTCAAGCAGGCTTACGGCCTCTCGCCTACGCATTACAGAAAAGAGTACGGTCAGACTGAGTCATAAGATCTATCAATAAGTCAACCTGCTGATACTTGTCATCCGGAGACAAGTGTCAGCAGGTGTGAAAATGTCAGGTATGATGAATCAGAATGAGAACTGAAACAGGAGGTTGACGCGCTTGGCCGAGCCTGTCTCGCCGTTGAAGTTCTTGCGCTGTCCCATCAGGTATTCGGCACCTACCTGCAGACGTGGTGACATGTTCCAGAATATGTTGGCCACGCCGTACAGACCATATTTATATTCAGTGGGGGCAACCCCTGAGCGTGCCATAAGGCGGCTTTCGCTTACCGACAGGGATGCAAAGAGGTCGGGCATTATATTGTACTTCACACCGGCGGTGAGTCCGTAGCACCATGGTGCGTAAAGCTTGCCATCGGTGGTGGAGGGAATCAGATCGAAACCAGAGACGGAGAAGTCGTTGATATACGACTCGCAACCTTTGCCACCCACTGCCTCGGCATAAAGAGTGGTGCTGTATCCAACAGGAATAACACCTGTGAGCTGTCCGCCGAATCCTATCTTATTGTGGTTGGTCTCTGTCACGAGGTCACGGTAGGGGAGCACTCGCAGTAGTCCGGATAGCCTCACATGCCCGGCGCCATTGGCCCATTGGCGCTCGGCATATCCTACTACATCCGGAAACCAGTCGTCGAGTGATGCTGTATAGTTGTTTGTCTGGATTGATGAAGACGGGAATTCGACAGAACCTGACCATACCCATCCTTTGTCGGTGGGATGACGCCATGTGACGAGTACTGATGTGTTGTTGGTCTGTCCGCTGGGGCCCTGGGCATCTATCACCGGTGGGTTGGCGGATATGTCTACAAAGGCGCTGGTGGCATAACCTATGGTGACATCATTGATAGTGACGTATGATTTCTTGAGTTTGAATTCGCGTCCTGAGCCTCCGTCAAATGAGCCCTGGATATAGGCCGAGAAATTACCTACTTTCTTATTGGTGCCGATGATGCGTAGAAACAGAGCGGTACCCGATGGTGTGGCATCGAGCTTGCGGCGCATTGACGGATCGGCGGGCACGGGAATGGTGTAGGGGATGAATCCGGCGTATGGCACTGAGCCGTCGAAGTTGTAATATCCACGCATCCTCACGGCTCCGCCGAGTCCGAGGGCAAGAGTTGCATCCTTGCTCATCATAAGAAAATATGGAGCCTCGGGGTCCTGGAAGTGGTGATATTGGTCTACATAGAAGCGGGCAATGAGCTTGCGCACCGAGTCATTGGCCAACGAGGTCGAGTCACCGTTGACTATCATCAGTTTCTGACTGTTTTTAAGATCCTCTATATGCCGCTGGTCGGCCGTGGCGGGTATCGATATTGAATCATTGGTCGTTTTAGACCTTGCGACCGAGAAGCACAATGCCATCAGGGCGCATACAAAAAGCTTACGTGTCATAATTTCCTTAGTTGAATTACAGCTATAACAAATCACGGTTGTCAATAGTTCGAGTGTGCTTACTGCAATCTTTTGTTGGCCATGCTGATGATTTTGATTATCTTTGCCGACGGATTAAGTAATTCAAATTAATAATACTTTTAGAAATGGATCTGATACCCAGCTTCGCTGTAGACCATACCGACCTGCAGCCAGGAATCTACATATCACGCCGCGATAGTGTCGGAGGTGAGTCAGTGACAACCTATGACATACGCATGACAGCGCCTAATCATGAGCCAGCTCTTGCACCCGCCGCCATTCATACCATCGAGCACCTCGTGGCCACATACCTGCGTAATCATCCGGTGTGGGCCGACCGCATCATCTATTGGGGGCCTATGGGATGCCTTACCGGCAATTATCTTATAGTCAAGGGTGAATATAAGCCGGAAGAGATACGTGACCTCATGAAAGATGCTTTCGACTATGTAGTGGGGTATGACGGTGAGGTGCCCGGCACGACTCCGGCTACATGCGGCAATTACCTGTTGCACGATCTACCTATGGCCAAGTGGGAGGCAGCGCGTTATGTAAGGCGTCTCACCGAGGCTTTCTGCTGTGACTATCCCGGAGTGGCGCGTCCCTCGGCCTCAGGAGACCGCATCTTCTTCGATGCCTGATACGATTCGTCCGCTTCCCGATATTCGGTAGCGGTTTCAAAAGATAGTTTGGCCAACGACTCATTGCTGTGTCATCACTCAAAAAGCATTTGGCAGAGTGGATTAAAATGAGTAACTTTGCTACAATAATAGATAATATTGAAAATAGATAATATTGAAAATAATGCCATGAAATCGATAATAAAGACATTGCAGATAATGGCTCTTGCCTCACTGCCCGTGACGGCTTTTGCATCTCAGAATCATGTACTGTGGTATGATAAACCGGCGCAGGTGTGGACCGAGGCTCTTCCACTGGGCAACGGCCGACTCGGCGCCATGGTGTATGGCAATCCGGCCACCGAGCAGATCCAGCTCAACGAAGAGACGATATGGGCCGGTCAGCCCAACAACAATGCCAATCCTGATGCCAAGGAATGGATACCCAAGATACAGCAGCTGGTGTTCGAGGGTAAATACCGTGAGGCTCAGGATATGTGTACTGCTCATGTCAAGAGTGCGACCAACCAGGGTATGCCATTCCAGCCTTTCGGTGACCTGCGTATTTCGTTCCCCGGCCATTCACGCTACGACAATTACTATCGTGAGCTGAGTCTCGACTCGGCCCGCGCTGTGGTGAAATACAATGTGGATGGTGTGAACTACACCCGTGAGACATTCACCTCGTTTCCGGATCAGGTGGTGGTGACACGTATCACGGCCGACCGTCCGGGCAGTGTCACTTTCAATGCCTCGTTCACGAGTCCTCACCCCGACGTGATGATCGTGAGTGAGGGCGATGACATTACTTTGTCTGGCGTAAGCTCAAATCACGAGGGCCTGAAGGGCAAGGTGGAATTTCAGGGACGTGCGCGTGCGTTGGCCAAGGGAGGCAAGATGACATCCCGAGACGGCGTGATATCCGTGGAAAATGCCGATGAGGCTGTGATCTATACCTCCATCGCCACCAACTTCAACAACTACAAGGATATCACAGGCGACGAAGAAGCCCGCTCTAAGAGCTATATTGATAAGGCCGTGGCGCGTGACTATGCCGATGCCAAGAAGGATCATGTAGATTTCTATATGAAGGAGATCGGCACATCCAATCTTGATCTGGGCGAGGACAAGTATCCCGATGTGCCCACTGATATACGTATCGAGCGTTTCAAAGAGACTGATGATGCCCATCTGGTGGAGACTTATTATAAGTTCGGACGCTATCTGTTGGTGTCGAGCTCGCAGCCGGGTACCCAGGCCGCCAACCTGCAGGGCATATGGAACGACAAGATGTTTCCTTCGTGGGATAGCAAGTATACCTGCAATATCAACCTTGAGATGAACTACTGGCCCTCGGAGGTGACTAACCTGACTCATCTCAACGAGCCCCTCTTCAAGCTCATCAAGGAGGTGAGCCAGACCGGAGCCGAGACCGCAAAAATCATGTATGATGCTCCAGGATGGGTGCTACACCACAATACTGATATCTGGCGTGTGACCGGAGCCATCGACAATGCCCCCTCGGGTATGTGGATGGGAGGCGGAGCATGGCTCAGCCGTCATCTATGGGAGCATTATCTCCACACAGGCGATATTGAATTCCTCAAGGAGGCTTATCCGATAATGAAGGGCGCTGCGGAATTCTATGATGCCACCATGGTGTATGATCCGAGCAACGGGATGCTCGTGGTGTGTCCCAGCAACTCACCTGAGAATGCGCCCAAGGGCCACAATGCCACGACAGTGGCCGGTGCCACTATGGACAATCAGCTGGTGACAGAGTTGTGGAACACTGTAGTGACCGCTGCCCGTATCCTCGACACTGACACAGAGTTCGCCGACAAACTCGCCGCCCGTGTCAATGAGATCTCGCCGATGCGTATCGGCAGCTGGGGTCAGCTGCAGGAATGGGCCGGCGATTGGGATAATCCCGATGATAATCACCGCCACGTGTCACATCTTTACGGAGTGTACCCCTCAAACCAGATTTCACCTTACCGCACTCCCGAGCTGTTTGATGCCGCACGCACTTCGCTGATACACCGCGGCGACCCGTCTACAGGCTGGAGCATGGGCTGGAAGGTGTGTCTGTGGGCACGTATGCTCGACGGTGACCACGCTTACAAGCTCATCACCGACCAGCTCAGCCTCGTGCGCAATGAGAAGAAGAAGGGCGGCACATATCCCAACCTGTTTGATGCTCATCCGCCGTTCCAGATCGATGGTAACTTCGGCTGTGTGGCCGGTATCGCCGAGATGTTGATGCAGAGCCATGACGGATTCATCTATCTGTTGCCGGCATTGCCGAGCGTATGGCCCGACGGCGAGATTACCGGTCTGCGTTCACGCGGAGGATTTGAGTTTGATATCAAATGGCGTGATGGCAAGATCGAGACAGTGAAGGTCAAGTCGACCATCGGCGGAGTATGCCGTCTGCGCTCTCTCACTCCTCTTACCGGTAAGGGACTGAAGAAGGCCAAGGGTGATAACCCCAACGCCCTCTTTGCCGTGAGCGAGACTCGTGAGCCCATCATCAGCTCGGAGGCCAGACTCAACTCTGTCGATCTCAAGCCCACATATCTCTACGACCTGCCCACTAAGGCTGGAGATACCTACATCCTCAAGGGAAAATAATTGGTGTGGATAATCATATAATTGACAATAAATCATATCAAGTAATATATCATGAAAAAATTAGCCCTGACATTGCTATCTCTGTTATTCATGCTGCCGGTAGTGGCTCAGGATCCGGTCAAAACCTTTGACAAACCCTGGGACAACGGTAAGCTGCGTGTGTCTGACAACGGCACTTACCTACAGCATGAAAACGGCACGCCTTTCTTCTGGATGGGAGAGACCGGCTGGCTGCTGCCCGAACGTCTCGACCGCGAAGAGGTGAAATATTACCTTAATGGCTGTCGCGAGGCCGGATTCAATGTAGTGCAGATACAGACTATCAATGATGTGCCCGCGATGAACTTCTACGGCAAGCTGTCACATCCCGATGGCTGGGATTTCTCAAAGATCGACAAGAAAGGTGAATATGGCTACTGGGATCACATGGACTATATTGTGAAGCAGGCCGAGAAGAACGGTATCTATATCGCCATGGTGCCCATCTGGGGCGGTCTGGTGAAATCTGGCCTCATGAGCGTGAAGGATGCCGAGGCTTACGGAAAGTTCTTGGCCGGGAGATACAAGGATTCCCCCAATATCATATGGGTGATGGGTGGCGACGTGAAGGGTGATATCAACCCTGACCAGTGGAACACCATGGCACGCACCATAAAGTCGATAGACAAGAATCATCTGATGAGCTATCATCCATTCGGCCGTACATCCTCGATCAACTGGTTTCATAATGCCGACTGGCTCGATTTCAATATGTTTCAGAGCGGACACCGCCGTTATGACCAGATAAGGGGTGATGGTGATGATACAGCTCAGGCGGCTCAGGCTGAGGACAACTGGCGATATGTCGAGGCAGGCCTTGCCATGGAGCCCCGCAAACCTATCTTTGATGCCGAGCCTTCATACGAAGAAATACCGCAGGGTCTGCATGACCCGTCACAACCCTGGTGGAAGGCTCCGGATGTGCGTCGTTATGCCTATTGGTCTGTGTTTGCCGGCAGCTTCGGCCACACCTACGGTCACAACTCCATCATGCAGATGCTCAAGCCCGCCAATGTGGGTGGCTACGGGGCTACCAAGACATGGTACGAGGGTATGAAGGATCCGGGCTTCAACCAGATGCGTTATCTTAAGAATCTTATGCTCGCTTTCCCCTATTTCGAGCGTGTACCCGACCAGAGCATCATCGCCGGCGAAAACGGTGAGCGTTATGAGCGTCTGATCGCCACCCGTGGCAATGATTATCTGCTCGTATACAATTACACCAACCGCCCGATGCAGATCGACCTCGACAAGATTTCGGGCAGCAAGAAGAATGTATGGTGGTATAGCCCGGTGGACGGCACGTTGCAGTATGCCGGCGAGTATGACAGCAAGGTGACTCCATTCCAGTACGATGGTGGCCACGGTGCCGGCAACGACCGCGTGCTCATAGCTGTGGATTCTTCAAAAGACTATATCGGCAAGGATTGGAAGACATTGCCCGACCGTAAGTAATTATCATAATTACTTGATTTCTTTCACTGAGACGAATCACATCATAAAAATATATCTACACATTATATATAAATAGATGCGCAAAATATCACTGCTGATGTTGGGATGCCTGTGTTCGCTTTCTGCGAATGCAGGCGTCAACGTAGGTCAACTCACTACCGAGGGGCTCGTGGCTCCGCTCAATGTAGAGACATCATCGCCGCGTCTGAGCTGGATTATCACCAGCGACGAGCGGGATGTGATGCAGACCTCGTATCATATACTTGTGGCTACTGATCCATCGTTGCTCGCTCTGGGCAAAGCCGACATCTGGGACTCGGGTGTGGTGAGTTCTGATCAGTCGGTGTGGGTACCCTATACCGGTGACAAGATAGCTGACAACACACGTTGCTACTGGCAGGTGAAGGTGAAGACCACACGTGGTGAATCTCCCTGGAGCCCTGTGGCAGAGTGGGGAATGGGTATCGTAGGCGAAGGCCATTGGGGAGGTCGCTGGATCGGATGGGAAGGTCCCTTTGAATGGGATATCGAGGATTCGCACAGCCGGATGAGTTCACGCTATCTCCGTAAGGAGTTCAAGACCCAGGACAAGACCATCAAACGCGCTACAGCCCATATATCCGGTCTGGGACTATATGAGATGTATATCAACGGTGAGAAGGTAGGTGAGGATGTACTCGCGCCTGCCCCGACCGATTACCGCAGGACCACATTGTATAATTCTTACGATGTGACAGATATGCTGAAGGGTGACGGAGCTGAGAACGCGATAGGTGTGACTCTCGGCAACGGCCGCTATTATACGATGCGTCAGAATTACAAGCCTTACAAGATTCCCAACTTCGGCTATCCCAAGATGCGTCTCAATCTGATTATCGAATATACCGATGGCTCACGTCAGCGTATCAATTCAGACGAAAAGTGGAAGTTGACCGCGCAGGGACCCATCCGCAGTAATAACGAGTACGACGGCGAGATCTATGACGCGCGTATGGAGCTCGGTGAATGGACATCACCCGGATACGATGATTCATCGTGGCTCAACGCACAGCGTGCCGAGCTGCCCTACGGAGTGCTCCGAGGCAACACTGCCCCCAACATGAAGGTGATGCGTACTCTCATGCCAAAGACCATCAAGAAGATTGGTGATAAATATATCGTGGACTTCGGTCAGAACATGGCCGGATGGGTGAAGATATCTGTTAAAGATGTGGCTGAGGGCGATACAGTCACCATCAGATATGCCGAGCGCATGACTCAAGACAGCACTGCCCTGAGTGTCGAGAATCTGCGTCATGCCCAGAGTACAGACCGCTATGTGGCCAACGGCAAGGAGAAGGGTGCCAAGTGGAGCCCGAAGTTCTCTTACCATGGTTTTCAGTATGTAGAGGTTGACGGTATAGATAATCTGAGCCAGGAGGACATCGAGGCTGAATTCGTATATGATAATCTGCCTGACAACGGATCATTTGCCAGCTCCAACGATATACTCAATGCCATCCACCGTAATGCGTGGTGGGGTATCGCGAGCAACTACAAGGGTGTGCCTGTGGATTGCCCGCAGCGTGACGAGCGTCAGCCGTGGACAGGTGATCACAATATGGGCACATGGGGCGAGAACTTCCTATTCAATAACGGCACATTCTATGCCAAGTGGATGGATGACATGCGTCAATCACAGCGTGAGGACGGATGTCTGCCCGACATAGCTCCCGCTTTCTACAATTACTATACCTCCGACATGACATGGTCATCCACACTCCCCGTGGTGTGTGACATGCTTTATGAGCAGACAGGCAATATCCAGCCCATACTCCGTAATTATGATGCCATGGCCAGATGGATGCGACATATTCGTGAGGATTATACTGATAAGCAGGGTCTTATCACTGCCGATAAATACGGTGACTGGTGCGTCCCGCCTGAGAAGCCTGAGCTTGTACACAGTCAGGATCCGGCCCGCAAGACCGATGGTGTGCTTATCGCCTCGGCATATTATTACAAGATGTGTCAGCTGATGGCCAAATTCGCCCGTCTGCAGGGTCTTGACGCTCAGGCTGAGCAATGGGAGGCAGATGCCGACAAGGTCAAGGATGCCTTCAATGCCAAGTTCCTGACCGTTAAGGAGGGCACATCTCCGGTCAAGACTCCCCATATCCTGTATCCTGACAGTATCTTCTACGGAAACAATACGGCGACAGCCAATGTGCTGCCTCTCGCATTCGGCATGGTGCCTGAAAAATACAGCCAGGCTGTGGCCGACAACCTTATCAAGACAATTGTCGAGACCAACAACGGTCATATCTCCACGGGAGTGATCGGTGTCAACTGGCTCATGCGGCTTCTCTCCGAGATTGGTCGTGGCGATGTGGCTGCGATGCTCGCCACCAACACTACATATCCCAGCTACGGATATGAGATATCAAAGGGAGCGACCACGATATGGGAGCTCTGGAACGGCGACACGGCTGACTGGCGAATGAACAGCAACAATCATGTGATGATGCTCGGCGATCTGCTCAACTGGTATTATCAGGATCTTGCCGGATTCAATCCCGCCAAGCCCGGCTATAAGGAGATATTGCTTAAACCCGACTTCTCGATACAGCAGCTCGACAGCGTGAGCGCTACTTACAACACGCCTTACGGTGTGCTCGAAGGCAGTTGGGTCAAGACTCCCATGCACATCAAATGGAATATCGTGATACCCTGCAACACTACTGCCACCGTTGTAGTGCCTACCCCCTACAAAAATGCCGTCAAGGCTCCAGGTGCCAAATACGTGCGCAGCGAGGGTAATAATTCATATTGGACAGTTGGGTCGGGCAGCTACACATTTAATATAGATGTAGATCCAGCGCTCGGACAGAATCGTGCGGGTCTGCTCACCGATCAGTTCCTGTATGAGAAGTCGTCTTTTCCGGAGTGTCATGGCTCCACTATCCTTGAGCTTGAGAATGGCGACCTTGTGGCCGCATTCTTCGGTGGTACAAAGGAAAAGAATCCCGATTGTGTGATCTGGGTGTGCCGTAAGCTCAAAGGCGCGACCGAGTGGACCGCTCCGGAAATAGCTGCCGACGGTGTGTTCAACCTCAATGACCCCGATATAGCCAAGGCTGGTCTGACCGGAATAAACGCAGAGACAACACCCGCATCCAAGGGGCCTGTGGGTCCGCATTTCGACGGTGACATGGAAAATTCTCGTCGTAAGGCTTGCTGGAATCCGGTGCTGTTCCGTATTCCGGGTCAGGATGAGATAATGCTATACTATAAGATAGGCTCGAATGTCGGCGACTGGACCGGCTGGGTTGTGAAGTCAAATGACGGTGGCCGCACATGGTCACAGCGTGAGCCGCTGCCCGACGGTATCCTCGGCCCTATCAAGAACAAACCCGAATATATCGACGGCCGTATCCTCGCGCCAAGCAGCCGCGAAGGCAAAGGATGGCGTGTGTGGATGGAATACAGTGATGACGGAGGCAAGACATGGAGCTCGACAGGTGAGCTGCCTACCGACTCAACTTTCCGCAGCGACCGCGACTACATAGAGCCGATATATGCGATACAGCCGAGTATCCTGGAACTCGCCGACGGCAGATTGCAGATACTTTGCCGTACACGCAACTCCAAGATCGCTACAAGCTATAGCGATGACAACGGCACGACATGGACACCCATGACCCTGATAGACATGCCTAACAACAACTCAGGCACAGATGCCGTGACTCTTGCCGACGGTAAGCATGTATTGATATACAATGATTTCGCCACGATTCCCGGTACACCCAAAGGTGTGCGTAATCCTCTGTGTGTGGCAATCTCTGACGACGGTACCAACTGGACCAATGTGCTCACACTCGAAGACAGCCCGGTGAGCCAGTATTCATATCCGAGCATAATCCAGGGTAAGGACGGCAAGCTGCACGCCGTATACACATGGCGCAGACAGCGTATCAAGTACAGTGAGATTGATCCCAAGGTGCTGGAGAAGACAGCAAAAGAAATGAATAAATAACAGAAAATTTATAGCCATGAAAATATTCGCGACAACAATATTATCTGCGGCTCTTGCTATGGGACTGATGTCATCGGGCCCGAGTAATCAAAAACACGGATGCTGCGGTAAATGTGATAATAATGGTGGAGATGTGTACATGTTCACATCGTTTCACGAACCTGCCGACGAGGGCCTGAGATTCCTTTACAGCGAAGATGGCGTACACTGGGACAGCATCGCCGGCACATGGCTCAAGCCAGAGATTGGCCAGAATATCATGCGCGACCCATCAATAGTGGTAGGTCCTGACGGTACATACCATCTGGTGTGGACGATTGCCTGGAAGGGGGATACCGGATTCGGCTACTCCAGTTCTAAGGATCTCGTGAACTGGACTCCCGAGCGTCGTATTCCGGCCATGGACAATGTGGCGAGCACCCAGAATCTATGGGCCCCCGAGCTATTCTACGATGATGTGAAAGACCAGTTTCTTATCGTGTACGCCTCGTGTGTACCCGATGCCAATTTCGAGGTCGGAGTCGAGGATCCCAAGAATAATCACCGCCTCTATGTTGTGACCACAAAGGATTTCGAGACATTCTCCGAGCCTCGTCTGTTCTACGACCCCGGATTCAGCTGCATCGATGCTACTCTGGTCAAGCGCGGTGACAACGATTATGTGATGGTGGTCAAGGACAATACCCGTCCCAACCGCAATATCAAGGTAGCGTTTGCAAAGGATGCCGAAGGCCCTTACGGACCGGCATCCGAGCCATTCACCGAATCATTCACCGAGGGCCCGTCAGTAGCAAAGGTAGGTGACGATTACTATATCTATTATGATACCTACCGCAAGTTTATCTACAGTGCCCAAAAGACAAACGATTTCGAGCATTTTACTGATGTTACCGATGTGGTATCCGTTCCGTCGGGGCACAAACATGGCACAATCTTCAAGGCTCCCCGTAAGGTTGTGGATAATCTCATTGATTTAAGCAAACAGAAATGATACAGCGACTCCTGCTTATAGGTGCCGTGGCCCTGACCACAGGTGCCACCGCCGAGAATCTGGTGCATTACTCCGGCGACAAGCTCTCAAACCCCAACCGTCACGACGGAGGTCTGTCACCGGCGGTAGGTGTACATAATATCCAGACCATGCGGGCCAACCGTCGATATGATCTGTCGGCGCCTAACGATAATGGCTGGACCTACAACCACCAGCCGATGCTTGCCTACTGGAACGGGAAGTTCTACATGAGTTATCTGTCGAATCCGGTAGATGAGCATGTGGGCGCCGGTCGCACTCTCTTGCAGACATCGCCCGATGGATATGATTGGTCTGCTCCGGAGGTGCTGTTTCCCATCTACCCGGTGCCCGACGGATTCAAAAAGGAGGGCAATGATGCCGTGGCTAAGAATACTGATGCCGTGATGCACCAGCGTGTGGGCTTCTACGTATCCAAGTCAGGACGCCTTCTGGCTATCGGCAACTACGGCATAGCTCTGCATCCCAAGGATGACCCGAATGACGGCAACGGCATAGGGCGCGTGGTGCGTGAGATCAACAAGGACGGCACGTTCGGCCCGATATATTTCATATATTATAATCACGACTTCAATGAGAAGAATACCCTATATCCGTTCTATACCAAAAGCAAGGACAAAGGATTCAGGGAGGCGTGTCAGGAGCTGATCGACAACCCGCTCTACAGGATGCAGTGGGTGGAGGAGGCTGACAGAAACGACCCCATTCTGCCGCTGAAGAATCCCTATAAGGCATTCTGCTGGTACACGCTCCCCAACGGCGATATCGCTGCCCTGTGGAAACATGCGCTCACATCCGTAAGTCACGACGGCGGTAATACATGGTATGAGCCGGTCAACCGTGCTAAGGGATTTGTCAACAGTAATGCCAAGATATGGGGCCAGAAATTGAGCGACGGCACATACGCCACGGTATACAACCCCTCGGAATTCCGTTGGCCTCTTGCTATCTCGCTCAGCGGCGACGGCCTCGACTACACCACACTCAACCTCGTCCACGGCGAGGTGCCTCCTATGCGCTACGGCGGACAGTACAAATCTTTTGGCCCGCAATACGTACGCGGTATCCAGGAAGGTAACGGTACCCCTCCCGACGGCGACCTGTGGGTGACCTACAGTGTGGGCAAGGAGGATATGTGGGCGGCGAGAGTGCCCGTGCCTGTGCAGACGGTGGCATCATCTCATGCCGATGAGAATTTCTCCGACTATCCGGCGCTTGCCGATCTCACGATGTGGAATATCTATTCACCTGTGTGGGCACCCGTGTCTCTTGAGGCCAAGGACGGCAAGACATGGCTCACCCTGAGTGATAAGGACCCGTTTGACGTATCTAAGGTAGAACGCAAGATACCCCCGACGCGTGACCTTAGCGTGGAGTTTGACCTCATGGCCGAGCAGAATGATCATGGCGACCTGCTCATAGAGTTTGTCGACGACGAAGGCACCGCTTGTGCGCGTATAGATCTTACACCTGACGGGCAGATGCGTTCAAAGGGTGGTGCGCGCTATGGCAAGGTCATCGACTACGAGCCCGGCAAGACTTATCATGTCAAGGTTGATATCTCGCTTGACAACCGCAACTCCACCGTATATATCGACGGACAGAAGAAGGCGACCCGTATGCTCTTCGCTCCTGTTGCCGAGGTGGAGAGGGTGGTGTTCCGCACGGGTCAGCACAGCAACTTCCCTGATGTGGATACCGAGGCCGACCAGGCCAATGACATGCCCCGCGCCAATGATGTCGATCCTGTCGCAACATACCGTATCGCCAATTTCAAGACATCGTCACGTGACGCCGACGCTACTGCGGCGGTGCTGAAATATGATGATTACGCCCATCATGCCGACTACTTCAACAACATGGAGGATGAAAACATAGCGCAGGCGATTCCCAACTCTGAGTCATCGGCATGGATGAAAGAGAATATCCCTCTGTTTGAGTGTCCTGACGAGGATCTCGAGGAGATGTACTACTACCGCTGGTGGACTCTGCGCAAGCACATCAAGGATACTCCGGTGGGCTACGGCATGACAGAGTTTCTTGTAGATCGCAACTATGCGGATAAATACAATCTGATAGCGTGTGCGATCGGCCATCACATCTACGAAAGCCGTTGGCTGCGTGACCCGAAATATCTCGACGGTATCATCAATACATGGTATCATGGCAACGACGGACAGCCGATGGCCAAGATGATGAAGTTCAGCTCATGGAATCCTGATGCTGTATATGGCCGATATCTGGTCGACGGTGATAGGGACGCCCTTGTCAAGATGTATCCAGACCTGAAGGCCGAATACGCACGATGGGAGAATGAACACCGTCTGCCCGACAGCCTATACTGGCAGCGCGATGTGGCCGACGGCATGGAGGAGAGCATCAGCGGCGGCAGACGCACCCACAATGCCCGTCCGACCATCAACTCGTATATGTATGGCAACGCCAAGGCTCTTGCCGCGATCGCTGCCATTGCGGGTGATGAAGCGGGCCGTGAGCTATACGAAGGCAAGGCTGCTGACATGAAGGAGCTTGTGCAGACTCGTCTGTGGAATCCCGACCATGAGTTTTTCGAGACTGTGCGGGGTGATACACTCTCACAGGTACGCGAGGCAATCGGATACATACCCTGGTATTTCAACTTGCCTGACTCAGGAAAATACGACAACGCATGGTTGCAGCTGACCGATGATAACGGCTTCTCCGCTCCCTACGGACTCACCACCGCCGAGCGGCGTCATCCCGAGTTCCGCACACGTGGCGTGGGCAAGTGTGAGTGGGACGGTGCTATATGGCCCTTTGCCACAGCCCAGACACTTACGGCTTTTGCCAATTACCTTAACCGCGAGGAAAATCCGGTTGTAGGTGACAGCGTATATTTCGATCAGATGAAGCTGTATGTGGAGTCGCAGCATCACCGTGGCCGTCCTTATATAGGTGAATATCTTGATGAGGTCACCGGATACTGGCTGAAGGGGGATCAGGAGCGAAGCAGGTATTACAATCATTCTACATTCAACGACCTTGTGATCACCGGTCTCTGCGGATTGCGTCCGCGTGGTGACAACGACATCGAGGTGAATCCGCTCGTGCCCGCAGGCACCTGGAAATGGTTCTGCCTTGACAACGTGCCTTATCACGGACATGATGTCAGCATTATATGGGATGAAGACGGTTCGCGTTATCATCAGGGCACAGGCCTGACAGTGATGGTCGATGGCAAGATTGTCGGCAACCGTCCCGACCTTGGCCGGCTCGTGGTCAAGGATGCCCTCAAATGATTATCCGTAATCAGTAATATCCACTGTTAAGAATTACGTAATCAGCAATATCTTCTATTAAGAATGAAAACGAATATAATAAGTCGATTGCTGGCAATGGTGCTTGTCATCGGCGGTATTCTGCAGACCCATGGTATCGAGGTGTCACGACTCACGAGCGAGATGGCTGTCGACCCTCTGGCCTTACCTACCGCTTCACCGAGATTCGGATGGCAGATTCAAGGGTCCGGCGCTATGCAGACTGCCTATCAGCTTGAAGTATATACCGTCGGCAAGCAACGCAATATTGTCTGGGACTCGGGTAAAGTGTCATCAGACCGCAGCCAGCTGGTTGACTATTCCGGTCCGGCACTGAGTCCGCTCACTCCGTATTATTGGCGTGTGAAGGTATGGGATGCTTCAGGAAAGGAGTCTGCTTGGAGCCGGCCGGCACAATTTCGTGTTGCTCCCGCCAAGGACTTCCTGACAGGAGACTGGGTAGGTGCCGTGGACTACAACAAAGCCAACTTTCCCGACGGTCGCAACTACAGTTATCTGTCGTGGCGTGACTCTGTGGGTAAGGCACGTTGGGCGGCGGTGGATACTCTTGCCTACAGGAGCATCATGTTGCGCAAGACATTCGGGTTGAAGCGCGATATCGACTACGCCACCGTGTATGTGTGCGGTCTGGGACACTATGAGCTTGCCATCAACGGCAGGAAGGTGGGTGATGGAGAATTCACTCCGCTGTGGAGCGACTACGACCATACCGTCTATTATAATACTTTCGATGTTACCGACTACATACATGCGGGTGACAATGCCATAGGTGTGTTGCTCGGCAACGGATTCTACAATGTGGTCAAGGGTAACCGGTACAGCAAGCTGCAGATCGGATTCGGCCCGGAGACACTTTGGCTGAAGATGCTCGTACACTATACTGACGGCTCTCAGCAGATGGTGGCCACTGACGGATCCTGGAAGTACGACCTCAGCCCCATAACATTTCATTCGATGTATGGCGGCGAGGACTATGATGCGCGTCTGGAGCAGAAAGGGTGGGACACACCCGGATTCGATGCAAAGGGTTGGCGTAATGTAGTGGTGCAACGGGCGCCCAAGGGAAAACTTGAGCCGCAGATGGCTCCGCCCGTAAAGATTATGGAGCGCTATGGCGTGAAGAAAATCCACAAGCTCACTGCCGATGAGGTGTCCAAAGCGTCTGTATCGACAAAGCGCGAAGTCGATGCTTCGGCCATACTCCTCGACATGGGGCAGAATCTGTCCGGATTCCCCGAAATTACTGTGCGGGGTCATGCGGGCCAGAAGGTGACAATGGTAGTTGCCGAGGGACTGACACCTGAAAATGCCCCTGACCAGAAACAGACGGGTCGCCAGCATATCTATACTTATACACTCAGGGGTGACGGCTCCGAGACATGGCATCCCCGATTCTCGTATTATGGTTACCGATACATTATGGTAGAAGGCGCGGTGCTTGCCGGTCAGCCCAATCCTGACGGCTTGCCGGTGATAGATAATATTGAATCCTGCTTTGTGTATAACTCCGCTCCTGAGGTGAGCGAATTTTCATGTTCGAGCCCTGTTCTCACCGGCGCGCATCGCCTGATACGCAATGCCGAGAGAAGCAATATGCAGGCCGTGTTCACCGACTGCCCGCACAGGGAGAAACTCGGCTGGCTGGAGCAGGTGCATCTAAATGGTCCGAGTCTGTTGTACAATTACGACGTGGCGACACTTATGCCTAAGGTGATGCGCGATATCAGCGACTCGCAACGTGCCGACGGCATGGTGCCTACCACAGCACCCCAGTACATCGTGTTCGAGGGTAAGGGTATGGAGCCGTTTGCCGAATCGCCGGAATGGGCAGCTACCCTACTGGTTACTCCATGGCAATATTATGAGGTCTACGGTGACGACTGCCTCATACGTGAGTACTATCCTCAGATGAAAGCATACGTGGATTATCTCGGCACACGTGCCGAGGGCAATCTCATCGACTTCGGTCTGGGAGACTGGTATGACTACGGTGATTTCCGAGCCGGATTCTCACGTAACACTCCGGTTGGTCTGGTCGCCTCAGCACATTATTATCAGGATCTGGTGCTTCTTGCCGATGCTGCCCGTCTTGTCGGAAATGAAGCTGATGCTGACCAATACTCGGCAATTGCTGCCAAGGTGTGCGATGCCTTCAATGCAAAATATCTCGATAATGACAAGAACACCTACGGCACCGGTAGCCAGACATCTAATGCCCTTCCGCTCTACTTAGGTATGGTGCCCGATGACAGGCGCGAGGCGGTGCTCTCCTCACTTGTCGCTGACATAAAAGCTCACGGCGACCGGCTCACTACCGGTGATGTAGGCAACCGCTATCTGTTCAGGACTTTGGCTGACAACGGCCTTGACACGCTGATGGTGAAGATAAACGATCATTATGATGCTCCGGGCTACGGCTTCCAGCAGAAATTCGGAGCCACGACCCTCACCGAGCAATGGGATCCGCGTCAGGGGTCGTCATGGAATCACTTCATGATGGGGCAGCTTGACGAATGGCTGTTCCGTTCGCTCTTAGGCATACGGACTGATCCTGCACGGCCCGGTATGCAGCATTTCATCATCAAACCCTCATATGACTGCGGTCTTACAGGGGCAAGCGGGCGCACAGCCTCTCTCTACGGAGATATCGAGGTGGATTGGCAGATGCAGCCCGACAACTCGGTAATTCTCACTGTCGAAGTGCCCGGAAATACTACGGCCGATGTTTATCTGCCGGGAGAAGAAACTCCCCGTACCGTAGGATCCGGACGGCATGTGCTCACTTCATCTAAGTAAAAAACATTAAGTAGCAACTTGCGAAATGAAACATAAATCTATCATAGCTTCCGTGATGCTGTCGCTGTCAGTAATGCCGGCGATCGCACAGAACACTTTTGAAGGCCAATACACACGTCCGCTGGGCGAGGTGCTCGATGAGATCGGTACCCGGTTTGGCGTAAGAATCAAATATAACGTGGATACTACAGGCCTGAAGCTCGCATATGCCGATTCACGCATCAGACCTTACTCGGTAGAGGAGTCTCTGGACAACGTGCTGAAGCCTTTCGACTTCAAGTATGTGAAAAACGGCGACAAGACATACAAAATAAAGAACTACGAAGCACCCCGTCGCACCGATGCAGACGGTGTGAAAATGATAGCGTGGCTCAACAGCCTCTATTCCGACAGACCACAATGGGAAGCGCGCCGCGACACATTGAGCACCGAGGTACGCCAACGTCTGACCATTGATGATTATCTGGCAAAAAGGGTAGAGGCTAAACCGGTGTTCACTAAAAAGCGCAAATTCGACGGCTACTCTGTTAGCAACTTCTACCTTGAGACACTGCCCGGCCTCTATGTATGCGGATCTGTCTATGAACCCAATACCAAGGGCTCCCACCCGCTGATCATATGCCCCAACGGCCATTTTGCCGAAGGCAGATACAACGTGGCTCAGCAGCAGAGGCTCGCCACCCTCGCCCGCATGGGCGCGATATGTGTCGACTATGATCTCTACGGCTGGGGTGAGTCGGCCGATCAGGTAGGTGCGGAGGCTCACCAGACAGCCCGGGCACATGTAATCCAGGCCATGAACGGCATTTCGATTCTCGACTTTATGATTGACCGCAAGGATGTGGATAAGAATAGGGTAGGGGTCAACGGCGGCTCAGGCGGTGGCACACAGACAGTATTGCTCTCGCTTCTTGACCCGCGGTACACCGCCGCTTGCCCTGTAGTGAGCCTTGCCTCGCATTTCGACGGCGGATGTCCGTGCGAGAGCGGTATGCCCATACAGTATGCGGCCGGCGGCACGTGCAATCCCGAGCTGGCGGCAGCTTTTGCCCCCCGGCCCATGCGTATCGTCAGCGACGGTAAGGACTGGACATCGACCGTGCCCACACTTGAATATCCCTATCTGCAGCGTATCTACGGATTCTATGGCGCAACAGACAAGGTGAGCAACGTACACCTGCCCGACGAGGGCCATGATTTCGGGCCTAACAAGCGCAATGCCGTATATGATTTCTTCGCTGAGGTATTCGACCTCGATTCATCAAAGATTGACGAATCAAAGGTGACGATAGAGACAGCCGAGGCGCTGAAAGCATATCCGCCGACAGGCGCTGAATAAACCGGTACAGGCTGACTACGGGGCCTGTGATCATGCCTTGATGCGCCGTCTGATATGTCTAAATCATAACAATGACATTACAAACACGCCACATTGATTTGTGACGTGTTTTTTTGAATTGTGAAACAATAAATTTAACACTAATTTGTTTTGGTATAGGAATAATATTATTAAATTTGCAAAATAGTTATGGATTTTCGCTAATAATTACAAAGATCCGTAAGTGGAGAAATAGATAAATCGAGATAACGGCACAACCTTGAATCTTACCTTGATGAGAAGGCTTTTTATTGCAGGCATGTTGACGATGGCGGTCTGTGTATGTCCGGTTTTGGCCGATGGCATGCATGGACAGGTATGTACGTGTGACAAACATGATGGTTGGGACAAGACTCAGCGCTATAAGATAGCAGCGTGTGACTGGATGATGCTCAAGCGTCAGAAACTCGGTGAGTTTGCCCTCACGAAGGAAATCGGGGGAGATGGAGTGGAGATGGATGTCGGCGGTCTGGGCACACGTGACACCTTTGATAACAAATTCCATCACCGTCACTTCCGCGAGCTTTTCCGCCGTACGGCTGATTCATTGCATGTAGAGGTGCCTTCGGTAGCCATGTCAGGATTCTACGGACAGTCGTTCCTGACACACCACAATTACAAAGCCCTTGTCGAGGACTGTCTGTCGACGATGCGTGCCATGGACAGCAAAGTGGCATTCCTGCCGCTTGGAGGAATCAAGGAAGACTGGACTGTGCCCGGGCCTGCTCATGATGAGCTGGTAAAGCGACTGCATGTGGCCGGCGTGATGGCCGAAGCCGACGGAGCTGTCATAGGTATCCGCTCGCCTCTCGATGCCGATGGCAACATACGTCTGCTCGATGAGATCAATTCTCCCGGTATCAGGATTTACTATTCGGTGCAGACAGCGATAGAGAACGGCCGTGACATCGCAGCCGAGCTCCGCACCTTGGGTGCTGACCGTGTGTGCCAGATACACATCTCCAACACCGACGGATACACACTTGAGCATGACCCGGCGGTGGACGTGCCAGCCATCAAGAGCGCCCTCGATGACATGGGCTGGAGCGGATGGCTCGTGGTGGAGCGCTCACGTGACAAAGACGACGTGCGCAACGTCAAGGGCAACTATGGAAACAACATACGTTATCTCAAGAAGATATTTCAGCAATAAATGCTATGACCGACACCTGTTTATTTCGAATCCTACAACTTAAAAATCATTATCAATTCATTAACTCTTTAACTAAAAACAATCACAACTAACTTCCGTAAAAATCTAAATCAATAATCTAATCCAGCAAAATAAATTATTTAACAAAATCATATCATGAATATCAGATTCACAAAAACATGCAGTGCGTCACTGCTCGTGCTTCTTGCAGCATCGTGTGCCTCAGACGGCTTCGATGACAAGGAGAAATTCTCGGCTGGCGTCTCGAATGTTCAGTTGGAGTCGCCGGAAATTACTGCCGACTGCTTCTCTACGCTGACTAATCCTGACGGCTCGGAGTCTGTAAAGTTCTCATGGCCCCTGGTCATGGGAGCCGGCGGCTACCTTTGCTCCGTGAAGGTGGTCGATGATCCCGCCAATCCCGAGTATCTTGTCACCGACAGCGTGGTCGACGGTACCACACTGACCTTCGAGCGCAGGGAAGACACCAATTATGAGGTGTCGGTAAAAACTCTCGGCAATGAGAAATACAACAACAAAGAGGCTCAGAATGCCACATCTTTTGCATACTCCACCATGCTTCCCGCCATCAAGATACCTGCCGGCGTGGAGCTCTCGTCATGGATGGCCCAGAATCTTGTGCCGAGTGACGGCGAGCAGGGGTTCGAGCTTGAGGCCGGTGTTACCTACAAACTTGAGGGCACTCTTGATTTCGGCCTGAACAAAGTCACCTTCCGTGGCAACAAGGCTCATCGCCCGATCGTGGAGGTAGGTGAGAACGGCTGTATCACCACACAGGCCGGCATGAAGGTGAAATTCATCAATTTCGACTGCACCAAGTCAAAGCTCAAGGGTCTGCTCGTGCTCAGCAATCAGCCCGAAGGTGTTTTGCTTAACAAAAACTATCCCACCGTGTATGTCAATGCCGGCAACGACTGCTACATCATCGAGGATCCCATCTCGTTTCAGGATGTCAACGTAAAGAATATGCCAAAGGGCCTGCTCTTCGGCAATGACACACCCTGGGCGCTGACAGATTTCAGAATCGACAATTGCATCTTCCAGCTTGACAACGCCACAGGCGACGGCTTCATCAACCTCTATGGCAGCGGCGCCGGCCTTATCAAGAACATGGTGTGGAGCAACAGCACATTCTATAACCTCGCCGAGAACAACACCGGTTACTTCATCAGATACGCCAACGCCTCAAACGCTCAGCCGCGTAAGATCTACGGTGAGGCCCTCAATTCATCGAGCCACACCATCACCCACTGCACTTTCGTGCGTACATTCACAGCCAAGGACTTCGGTAACAACATCCTCAACAACGCAGTCTTCACCCAGAAGGTCGACCACTGCATCTTCTACGATGTATTCCGTCTGTATCAGTATCTGCAGAACAACAACAAGAAGACCACAGAATTCAATACCATGTTCTGCGACCTCACCGAGCCTCAGAGCAATGACCTCGGTGGCCGCAAGGACTCACAGGGCAATCCTTTCGTGACGGAAGACAATCCCCAGTTTGCCGGTCAGTTTATGCAGGAGCTTGATCTCACCAAAGACAACGGCGGCATCAATCTGCGCCCGACATCATCATACACAGTGGAAAACCAGATCGGCGACCTCCGCTGGTTTGAACAACAATAATACCATAAACCAATTATTATCGCAATGAAACACAATATATTGAAAATATGTTTCTTGTTGGTGGCAGTCTTTGTAGGATTCGCGGCCTCAGCCGAGGATATCCTGTTTCAGGGCACTGTGGTCGACGCTGAAGACGAGCCTCTGATGGGCGCTGCCGTAAAGGTCACAGGCACCAACATAAGCACCTTGACCGATTTTGACGGTAACTTCACCATCAAGGTGCCGGAGGGCAAGACAGTAGAGATCAGCTATATCGGCTTCACTCCTGTCGTAATCAAGGACTTCTCCCAGAAGACTATCGTGATGCAGGAGAATGCCGAGTCACTCAACGAGGTAGTGGTCGTAGGTTACGGCACACAGAAGAAGGCTCACCTCACAGGTGCCATCTCCACCGTCAACATGGATGATGTGCAGGATCTGGCCAACGGCAATCTCGCCAGCTCGCTCAGCGGTCTGGTCAACGGTCTGGCCGTGAGCGGCGGTGATGCCCGTCCCGGCGAACGCGCCACCATGTCGATCCGTAGCCCCGGTAGCCTCACCGCTCTCGGCGGTATGGATCAGGAGCCTCTTTTCGTCATCGACGGATTCATCTATCCCAACGATGTGCGCGTAAGCAACGATGCACATGCCAATCCCGGTGCCGAGGCCTTCAATAACCTCGACCCCTCTGAAATCGAGAGCATCTCCGTGCTCAAGGATGCCGCGGCTGCCGTATACGGATCACGTGCGGCCAACGGTGTTATCCTCGTCACCACCAAGCGTGGTAAGGAAGGCGAGCCTGTGATATCATACAGCGGTACATTCGGTTGGACCGACGAGGTATCACGTCCCAAGATGCTCAGCGCCTACGATTACGGCCGTCTCTACAACGCAATCAAGGCAGCCGACCCCACCAACACCACTCTCAACCCCCTCACAGGTCTCTTCCAGGCCGATGAGCTTCAGGCAATGCGCTATCTCAACTACGACCTGCTTGACAAATACTGGAGCAGCGGTTTCACACAGAAGCATAGCGTAGGTGTGAGCGGCGCCACTGGCAAAGCCAACTATTTCGCCAATATCTCATACTTCGATCAGGACGGTAATCTCGGCAAGCTCGACTACAACCGCTGGAACTACCGTGCAGGTGTGGACGTGACCCTCAAAAAGTGGATCAAGGCATCTATCCAGGTTTCCGGTGACTATGGCAAGAACAGAAAGCCTATGCTCAAGGCCGGCGGTAGTAACGCCGAGAAAGATTACAACCTGCTGCTCACCCATCCCCGTTACATCCCCGAGAGCGTCAACGGCTATGACATCACCCCTTACGGACCTACCAACAACCGTGTACAGGCAGAGCAGGATTACTCATTCTCAGTAATCCAGAACTCAGGTGACTATCAGGAGACCAGCTCAAACACATTCAACCTCAATACCTCTGTCGACTACGACTTCGGCTGGAGCAACATCCTCAAGGGTCTGCGTCTGCGCTTTGCCTACGCAAAGAATATCTCAAACACCGACTACAACGGATACGGCTCTGAATACAATATCTATTACATGGGCCAGCGTGCAGGTAGCGGCTCTCACCTCTACACACCCATCCCAGGTCAGGAGGCCGAGTACGAGGCTCTGATGACACCGGGCAACTTCCTGCTTGCCAACAACGGTGCTCCCGTGTCCAACGGCTACTTCTCAGAGCGCACCATGACAAAGTCTGACAACTATCAGATGAACTTCACTGTCAACTACAACCGTGAATTCGGCCCCCACACAATCGGCGCCCTCTTCTCGATAGAGAAATCAGAATTCTGGAGTGAGTTCGTGACAGGTTCAGTAACCGAGCCCTACGACTTCGGTCTCCACCAGTCAAGCCAGGCATCGGGCTCGGTAGGTACCAACTTCAGCCGCGCCGAGTCAGGTACACTCTCTTACATCGGACGTATCAACTACGCCTTCAGTGACAAGTATCTACTTGAGTTCCTTATCCGCTCTGACGCGTCCACCAAGTTCGCTCCCGAGAATTACTGGGGCACATTCCCCTCGGTATCTGCCGGTTGGGTAGTGACACAGGAAGACTGGTTCCGCAACGCTGTCAATTGGATCGACTACCTCAAGATCCGTGCGTCATACGGTATCACAGGTCGTGACAACACCGATGCATGGGCATGGCTCCAGACCTACAGCACAGCCAAGGACAAAGGTCCGATCTTCGGTCTCGGTGACAATGTGGCCGCAGGCTCGATGATCACACTCAACAACACACAGGCCGCCATAAACCGCGACGCCCACTGGGACAAGAGCTACAAGACCAATGTCGGTATCGACTTCAACGTGCTCCACAGCCGTCTCGCCTTCAATCTCGACGGTTACTACAACCGCGATCGCGATATGCTTATCAAATATTCAGCATCAGTGCCGGGCACAGTAGGTACACCCTCCGCCAAGATGAACATAGGTAAGCTGGACAGCTGGGGCGCCGAGCTCTCTGTTACATGGCGTGACAACGTAAGCAAGGACTTCAGCTACCGTGTAGGGCTCAACACTGGCTATTCTGACAACAAGCTCCTCTTCATGGACTGGCCCACCAACGAGCTCTACATGAATTACCGTTACGGTCACCGTATGGATCTCGGCACATGGGGTCTGCATTGCCTCGGTATGTTCCGCAGCTTCCAGGAGATCGAAGAGTACTTCGCCAAGAACAACATCGTATCATACTTAGGTATGAGCAAAGACCAGGTGCGTCCCGGTATGCTTATATACAAGGATGTGCGCGGAGCCGAGCAGCCCGACGGTACATACGCAGGTCCTGACGGTATCGTCAGCGCTGACAACGATAAGGTATGTCTCTCCAACCGCTCGAATCCTTATCACATCACCCTCAACCTCAACGCCAAGTGGCGTGACTTCTCGGTTACCGCACAGATCGGAGCCAATTGGGGTGGATACAGCTTCGTGCCCAGCCAGGCCCGCAAGATCGGCAGCAATATCGAGTATAAGAGCGTTCCGTCGTTCTGGAATCCCGACAACATGTTTGTATATCAAGATATCTTCGATGCAGCCGGTAACTTGGTGATGGCAGAAAACCGCAACGGCTGGTATCCTAACCTCGCATACGACTCTGTCAACGGCATCGACTCATCATTCTGGCGCATCAGCGGCACACGCGTGCAGCTCAACCGTCTCACCCTCGCTTACTCACTGCCACAGGCTCTCGTTAAGCGCGTCGGTATCAACAAGTGTACATTCAATGTTACCGGTCAGAACCTGCTCAGCTTCTACAATCCTTATCCCGATCATTTCATGGATCCCATGGCCGGCAACTACGGCGCATATCCCAATCTGAGAAAGATCACACTCGGTGTCAACCTTTCATTCTAAAACGATACAAATATGAAATTCAAATATATCACCCTCGCAGTTCTTGCCTCCATGGCCATGGCTTCGTGTAGCGATGACTTCCTGGAGGACAAGAAAAATTATGACTCAGTCAACGAGGAAGCCTATAACCACTACAACGGTGCGTCAGGCCGTCTTGACCAGATCTATGCCGTCTGTCTGCCTGATGTCAATTCATCGCCTTACGCATATCGCAATGTGAGCACCGGTTCAGCCGATGATTACTCAAAAGCTACCGAGGAATACAGCGGATTCAGCCTCTTCGTTGACCCGCAGGCTCCTCTGTCATCACAGAGCGGTAACAATCCCGTGCCCGATTTCTTCTACGGCACAAACAAGTTTGATACGTCAGCCTACGGCCGTATCCGCAATATCAACGACGTGATACGCGGTATCACCAACAGCTCGCTCACCGAAGAGCAGAAAAATGAGCTGCTCGGTCAGGCCTACTTCTTCCGTGCATGGTGCTATTATCAGCTCGTGAAGTGGTTTGGCGGTGTGCCTCTGGTAAAGGAAGTGCTCGATCCCGTAGAGTCATCGTTTACTCCGCGTTCCACCACCAAGGAGGCCATCGAATTTATCTGTGAGGACCTTGACAAGGCTGCCGAGATGCTCGCACCTTTCACCACCCACGGCGGATGGAGTGATTCAGGCAAGTACGGTCGAGTGACCACCGCCTCAGCTCTCGCTCTCAAGGGTCGTGTGCTTGTGCTCTGGGCAAGTCCTCTCTTCAACCGCAGCAATGATCCCGACCGTTGGAAGAACGCATACGAGACTATCAAGGCCTCTATCCCCGTGATCAACTCATGCGGCAACTACCTCGCTTATGACGGCAACCCCGGTATCAACGCCTCAAACTGGGCCCGCATGTTCAATGAAGAGAACAACCCCGAGTTCGTGTTCGGCACACTCTACAACAACCGTTCGGATGCTACCTCAGCCGCCGACTACACCAAGAATAACGGCTGGGAACACGGCATCCGTCCGTCCAACGCTCTCGGCGGCGGCGGTAAGGCTCCTTCGGCCATGATGGTTGATCTTTTCCCGATGAAAGACGGTCGCAAGCCCGCAAGCTGCGCCACTTACTACAAGCTCGACGCATCGGCAAGCACATACAATGCCGACCTCCCCTTCATCGACCGTGACCCGCGTTTCTACCGCACATTTGCCTTCCCCGGCGTGCGTTGGACATTTGACGGCGATCCCACAAGCGACCTCAACCACAACAAATACAAGGGCAATGCTTACGAGCTCTGGAACTACGTATGGTATGCCAAGGCCGAGGACCGCGACAATATCGAGAGCAGCAACAAGTACGGTCCCGACGGCCTCATGGCCAACGCCAAGGGTATGTATGTACGTAAGCGCACAGATGATCTGGATCTCAACGGCTCACCGCGCTACGCTTACATGACAGCCGACGGATTCAAACACTCAGCAGCTCCCTACATGGAAATCCGTTATGCCGAGGTGCTCCTCAACTACGCCGAGGCAGCCTGCGGCGCCGGTCACATGGCCGAGGCAGTAGAGCAGCTCGTCAAGATTCGTCAGCGTGTGGGTTACACCGGTGACTGCGGTCTGCAGGCCGGTCTCAGCGGCGACCAGGCTGCATGTATGTCAGCCATCCTCTACGAGCGTCAGATCGAGCTCGCTTACGAGGGCAAGCGCTTTGACGACATGCGCCGCTGGATGCTCTTCGACGGCGGTACGGGCACAGTATCCGGTGCGCCGGCTACATGGAAGCTCACCGGCTGGGACGGCAATACATGCCTCTGGCTGGGTGTGGCTCCGCTCAACGGTCAGCGGCGCGAGAACCTTGAGTTCCGCGTGAAGAGCACCCACAACAACGGTCTCGGCGACAGCGAATACAGCGCGTCAGGTGCGGATCCCGATCCTCTGGCCAACGTGGCACGTCCGGCGGCAGTAGACCTGCGTCAACCGCTCGACGAGCAGCTACAGACTCTCGCCGAATGGTACGGACAGAATATCGAGCGCAACAAGAAGAAGGGCGACTCATACGACTCCAACCACACCGAGCTCTACGTCAACTATCAGCCCTATTACTATTTCGTAGGTCTCACCCAGGGCGCACAGATCGCCAATCAGGGTCTGCCTCAGAATATTGGATGGGCCGATTACAACAACGGCGGTGCTCCCGGCACATTCGATCCTCTCGCAGAATAAGATTACGCGATAATGGCAGCCGCCTTATGTGCGGCTGCCATTTTTTTAAAGAAGAAGATAAAAGCCCCCTACCCCCTAAAGGGGGACAAAAATACTTGCGCTCCCCCATTAGGGGGTAGGGGGGCCTGTATAATATCAAACATTTTTAGATAATGAGAAAAGACAGTATATTCAGGGCAGCAGTGGCTGCGACAGCCCTGATGCCGGTGACAGTGATGGCTCAGTATCCGCAGCTCAACGAGCAGGCAAGACAGGATTACACCACAATGATCACTGCCGCACGCCAGCATGCTGATTCAGCGTGGGCGATAGCCAAACCGATAGTAGAGCAGCAGGCCCGTGAGGGTCGCCCGTATGTGCCCTGGGCCTCCCGCCCCGATGATCTGGTGAAGGCCACCATTCCCGCCTTTCCCGGAGCTGAGGGAGGAGGTATGTATACTCCGGGCGGTCGCGGAGGCAAGGTGCTTACCGTCACCAACCTCAACGATGATGGTCCCGGCTCGTTCAGATGGGCATGCGAGCAGGGTGGCGCCCGTATAATAGTATTCAACGTTTCAGGTGTAATCAACCTCAAGACACCGCTCTATGTGCGCGCCCCCTATGTTACCATCGCAGGCCAGACAGCTCCCGGCGACGGTGTGTGCATAGCCGGTGAGTCATTCCAGGTAGATACCCACGACGTGGTCATCCGTCACATGCGCTTCCGCCGTGGCGATACCCGTGCCCACAACCGTGAGGATTCGTTCGGCGGCAATCCTGTAGGCAATATCATGATCGACCACTGTTCGGCAGAGTGGGGACTTGATGAGAACATCTCGTTCTACCGTCACATGTACGACCCCAGCGAAGGTCAGTACGAGGTGACCGAGCTCAAGCTTCCTACCTGCAATGTAACCATCCAGAACTCCATTTCGGCAAAGGCTCTCGACACCTACAACCACGCATTCGGCTCCACTCTCGGCGGCGAGAATTGTATGTTCGCCCGCAATCTCTGGGCCAGCAATTCGGGCCGCAACCCGTCGATAGGCTGGAACGGCGTATTCAATTTTGTCAACAATGTAGTGTACAATTGGGTACACCGCTCCTCGGACGGAGGAGACTACACCGCCAAATTCAACATGATCAACAATTATTACAAGCCGGGACCCGCCACACCCACCGAGGGCAATATCGGTCACCGTATCCTCAAGCCCGAGGCCGGACGCAGCAAGCTCGACCACAAGGTTTATGGCCGAGTGTATGCCGAGGGCAACGTGATGGAGGGTTATCCCGAGATTTCAGCTGACAACTGGGCCGGTGGTATACAGATCGAGTCTGACCCCGATTGCGGTGAATTCACCTCATACATGAGGGCCACATCGCCGTTCGAGATGCCATACGTGCGCATACAGGGAGCTGACGAAGCCTATAATTACGTGCTCGACAATGCAGGTGCCACCATCCCGTGCCGAGACATTATCGACGAGCGCATAATCGAGGAGGTGCGTACAGGCGTGCCTTACTACGATGAGAATCTTGCAAAAAATCATCACGGCGACATCAGCGGACTCGCTCCCAAGTCGATGGGTGACGACGGACAGTTCAAGTACCGCCGTATGCCCAAGGATTCATACAAGGTGGGTATCATCACCGACCCCATGCAGATGGGCGGATACCCCGAGTATAAAGGCGAGCCCTACGTAGACAGCGATGGCGACGGCATGCCGGACGCATGGGAGACAGCCAACGGGCTCAACCCCAACGACGCATCCGATGCCAACGCCGACTGCACTGGCGACGGCTATACCAACATCGAGAAATACATCAACGGAATTTCTACCAAGAACAATGTTGACTGGAAGGACCTCCGCAATAATTACGACACTCTCGCCGCCAAAGGCAAACTAATGTAACGGACTGATATGAAATTCAAGAAAATCATCATCTGCCTGCTGTCACTCAGCGCCGCAATGCCGGTATTCGCTGTGGATCTCAAGAGCGAAGGCCGTGACCCGGAATATGTCAGCTCCATTGTGGGCCGGTCACGCAAGATAGTCGACAACCTCGGTCTCACCGATGATAACGTGGCCACACATGTCACCAATATCATCGCCAACCGCTATTTCAAGCTCAACGACATCTATGAGGCCCGAGACGCCAAGATAAAGTATGCCAAGGATTCTCTCCAGGGAGACGCCAAGAAATCCGCCCTCGACTATGCCGCCAAGGAAGCCGACGCAGCTCTCTACAGATGCCACTTTGAATTTCCCGCCGACCTGTCTGTCTATCTCACGCCCGAGCAGATCGAGGCCGTGAAGGATGGCATGACCTACGGAGTGGTGAAGGTGACCTACGACTCATATCTCGACATGATACCACGTCTCACCGATGAGGAGAAAGTGCAGATATACGCATGGCTCGTCGAGGCCCGCGAGCTTGCCGTAGATGCCGAAAACTCTAAGAAAAAACATGAGACGTTCGGTAAATACAAAGGCCGTATCAATAATTATCTTTCCGCTCGGGGCTATGACATGCAGGCCGAGAGAGACGCTTGGTATGAGCGTGTGAAGGCACGTGGCGGACAGCTATAAACACGACAATGGGAAAATCTCTTATTACCATCACTACGGCCATGGCGGCGATCGCTGCCATGGCCGGTCCGCGGCCATACTTCCCTGTCAAGCCTGACGGAACCAAGCTCGTTTATGATATTGATTCGCTCGGCAACCGTCTGCTCGACTATTCGTCGTGCGGCTACCGCAATTCAGCTCTGCCATTGCCTGCGGTCGCCAACTCGGTATTCGTGCCATGGGCCGACGGAGACCAGAGCGCGAGGATACAGCGTGCGATAGATTATGTATCGTCTCTGCCGACCGATGCCGAGGGCAGACGCGGTGCCGTGCTGCTCGACAAGGGTACATTCAAACTGTCAACACCCCTGCGCATATCCGCCTCGGGCGTGACATTGCGCGGCAGCGGCGAGGCTGTCACCACCTTGCATAAGACAGGAGTGGACCGTGGTGCCCTGATATATGTCGAGGGTATCTACGACCCTGTCATCACTGACACCGTGACCATCACCGACAGCTATGTGCCCGTCAATTCCCGTGATATCGCCGTGGCAAACGTAGATGCCTTCAGCAAGGGCGGGGGAGTGTTTGTGCAACGCCCGTCTACAGCCGAATGGATAGCTGCGATGAAATGCGATGAATTCGGCGGTGGCATAAGCGCCTTAGGTTGGAAACCCGGTGATGCCACAATGATGTGGGACCGCACCGTTGCCGCCGTCAATCCAGGCAGTATCACTCTCGATTTTCCGGTCACCATGGCTCTCGACAGCCGGTGGGGAGAATCGACGGTCATGACCTATACATGGCCCGGACGAATCTCAGAGGTAGGAGTCGAGTACCTGACCCTTGAGTCGGACTACGATAAGAATAATCCTAAGGATGAAGATCATTGCTGGGTGGGTGTAAGTGTCGCCAATGCCACGGACTGCTGGGTACGCAAGGTCGATTTCCGTCATTTCGCCGGTAGCGCAGTGATTCTGCAACCTACAGCCTCGTGTGTCACTGTCGAAGACTGCCGATCCACCGACCCTGTGTCGGAGATAGGCGGGATGCGCAGGTCGACATTCCTGACCCTCGGACAGAACAACCTGTTTCAGCGTTGCTACTCCGAGCACGGAATACATGACTTCTCAGCCGGGATGTACGCTCCCGGGCCTAATGCCTTCGTGCAATGCGATGCCATCGAGGCCCTCGGCTTCAGCGGTGCGAGCGATGCATGGGCTCCCGGCCTGCTCTTCGATATCGTGAATGTCGATGGCAGCGATATCACGTTCGCCAACCTTGGCCAGGACAAGAACGGGGCTGGATGGAATACCGGCAATTCTCTGCTATGGCAATGCACAGCCTCGGAGATAGAGTGCTATACACCGATGGCCGATACCCCCAACTCGGCTTACGGATGCTGGGCTCAGTTCTCAGGCGACGGCTACTGGGGGCAGAGCAACAACCACGTGCAGCCCCGCAGCTTCTTCTATGCTCAGCTTGCCGAGCGTGTCGACAGTGTGCCTCAGTCACAGTCGCGCATCCTGCCCATGGAGACCAACGCCACGAGCAGTCCGACCGTAGAGGCCGCCATGCAGCTCGCTCAGGAGGCCTACATACCGCGTCTTACACTTGACCGGTGGATAGCCGATGCTCCGGCTCTCGTATCATTCGACCCTGCGGGTGTGGCAGTCATTGATGTTATGAAGATCAAATGCAAGGATGACATACCAACATCCGCTCCGGATTTTGATATCACCGACGGTGTTTTTGTAGCCGACGGTGCAGCCATTGTCGGGGGCCGTCACGAGGTGCCGTGGTGGAACGGCAAGATCAAGCCGTCGTACACCGTCAAGGCCAAGCCCCACGTGACACGCTTCGTGCCCGGTAGGGAAGGTCTCGGCCTTACCGACCGCATCGATTCCACCATCGCCACTATGGTTGATGCCGATATTGTCGTGCTCGACCACAATTACGGCCTCTGGTATGAGCGCCGCCGCGACGACCACGAGCGTGTGCGCCGTCAGGACGGTGATGTATGGGCTCCGTTCTACGAGCAGCCTTTCGCGCGCAGCGGTCAGGGCACAGCCTGGGACGGTCTCAGCAAATATGACCTCAACCGTCCCAACGCATGGTACTGGAGCCGTCTCAACGATTTCGCGACACGCGGAGCCGAAGAAGGATTGCTCCTCTTCAACGAGCAATATTTCCAGCACAACATCCTTGAGGCAGGAGCCCATTGGGTGGACTGCCCGTGGCGTTCGGTGAACAACATCAACGATACCGACTTTCCCGAGCCCGTGCCGTTTGCCGGAGACAAGCGCATCTTCGTGGCCGATATGTTCTATGACATCAACCATCCGGTGCGTCGCGAGCTACACCGCAATTACATACGCATGAATCTCGAGCAGCTCGCCGACCAGCCCAACGTGGTGCATCTGATCAGCGCCGAATACACCGGTCCGTTGCATTTCACCGAATTCTGGCTCGATGTCATCGACGAGTGGCAGAAAGAGACCGGAAAAGATGTGAAGGTTGCTCTCAGCACCACAAAAGATGTGCAGGATGCCATTCTTGCCAATCCCAAATACGACGATGTGGTGGATATCATCGACATACGCTACTGGCATTACAACACCGACAGCATATATGCCCCCGAGGGCGGCAAGAATCTGGCACCCCGCCAGCACGCACGCAAGATGAAGGTGGGCAAGGTGACATTCGACCAGGCCTACGAGGCCGTGAGCGAGTACCGCACCAAGTACCCTGAAAAAGCGGTGACGTATTACGCGCAGAACTATCCCGACATGGCATGGGCGGTATTTATGGGCGGCGGTTCGCTTGCCGGGATACCTGTCGATGACAAAGCCTTCCTCAGCGCGGCTGCCAAGATGAAGCCCGTCACCCGCACCGATACATCATATGTGAGCCTTGCGGGCGATGACGGTGCCATCATATATCCGACCGGGAGCGGGGTAGTGTCGTTGCCTCTGCAGTCCGGCAAATACCGTATCATGAGCTACGACAAGAAGACAGGAAAGTCAGCGCTCGTGAGCAAATCGGTAAAGACCGCCGGCTCATACAACCTCGATGCCAAGAGTGGCAATGTATATTGGCTGCACAAGCTCTGATGTAGCAGTATAATTATAATAGACAATCATAGGGATGCACTTTATCCGATCATGCGGAGAAGTGCATCCCTTTTTTTAATTTTTTATGGAAATTGTGAAATTTTACCAAAAAATTATTAAATTTGCGGTCTCATGTCACAAATACGGACGAATCCCGTACACGCCGTACGTAACGGACAGGTGATATGATACAATACAATACCGGAAAATCAAAACAGATAATACCAAAAAACTAACCATAAATACACAAAATCTCCACAAATCATGAAGAAAAGACCCAAATCTATGTCAGCCACAGTCTGCGACATCCTCACAGACAGAAAGTTGGCTCAAGGTCTGCTTGTCGCCACTCTCGTAGCGGGATGCGGCGCAACAGGTTACGCCGGAGGTGTCACCGCCGAGAGCCCCATGCCGGTTGCTCAGGCAGCTAACCAGGATCTGACCGTCAAAGGTACGGTAGTGGATGAATTCGGCGATCCGCTGATCGGCGTTTCCGTAATGATCAAAGGCAAGAATGCCGGTGCGCTCACCGACATTGATGGAAATTTCAGCCTGAAAGTGCCCAAAGGTACCACGCTCGAATTTTCATACGTAGGTTACAAAAACAAGAGTGTTGTCGTAAACAGCTCAAGCGACCTGAATATCGAGCTCGAGCCCAATGCCAACGTGCTCGATGAGACAGTGGTCATCGGTTACGGTACACAGAAACGCCGCGACCTCACCGGTGCCATCACCACCGTGAAGAATGATGATATCACCCTTTCGCCTACTTCAAATGCAATGGACGCCCTCCAGGGTAAGGTGGCCGGTCTCGACATCACCCGTGCATCGGGTCAGGCAGGTGCCACTCCCTCGGTGCAACTGCGTGGTACACGCTCATTCACTGCATTAGGTGATCCTAATTATATTATCGACGGCATGCCCGGAGATATCAACACTATCAACCCCAATGATATCGAGAGCATCGAGGTGCTCAAGGACGCATCATCAACCGCTATCTACGGTTCGGCCGGTGCCAACGGTATCATCATCGTCACCACAAAGAGCGGTAAAGAGGGCAAGACTGTGGTCAACCTCAACGCTTATCTCGGTGTCAACGGATGGTCGACAGTACCCGAGGTATACGACGCTGTAGGATTCTACAACCTCCGCGAAAAGGCCATCATCGCCGGCGGTGGATCGACAGATGTCTCCAACGTGCTCGGCAGCGCCGCAGGTACATATCAGGCCGCTCTCGACGCCAACCCCAATCTCACCGTCAACCAGTGGCTGGGCCAGAACTCCATCAACTGGACCGACGCTCTGCTCAAGACCGGTATTACCCAGAACTACTCACTGTCTGTCAGCGGCGGCACAGAGAAGACCAAGGCATACTTCTCACTCAACTTCTCAGACGAGCAGGGTCAGTATGACAATGATAACAACAAGATCTACTCGACCAATATCCGCGTAGACCACAAGGTGCGCTCATGGCTCGATGTAGGTGTCAACCTCCAGGGCAGCTACCAGTATCGCAACTCGGCATACGCCAAGCTCGAGCGCATGTTGATCCAGAGCCCTATCGGATCGCTCTATGACAGCGAGGGCAATGTCAACATCTCGCCTATCGCCGGTAGCGACACTCCGAGCCTCCTGCTCAACAACCACAGCAATTACCGTAATAATTACCAGACAACACGTCTGTATTTCAACCCCTATATCCGTATCACCCCGATCAAGGGTCTTACATGGGAGAGCAGGGTGAATGCGTCCCTCATATTCAATACCCACAACTACTTCCAGGGTGAGGGTTCTTACCTCTACTACTTCAACTCGGGTGCTACATCACAGGGCACTAATGCTCATGTCAACGCATACGTTAACCAGGGCAACACCACCAACTACAAGTGGGAGAATATCGTGACCTATAACTTCACGGTAAACAAAGACCACAACTTCACCGTCACAGGTGTGTCGTCATGGAACCACAACCGCTTCAGTATGCTCCAGGGCGACGGTACAAACATCTCCTCCAACTCCTACCTGTGGCACAACCTCAGCGAGGGAAACGCCAACCTCGCCAATACATTTGCCCGCACGAACTATATAATGTCAAAGGGTCTCGGGTTCGTAGGCCGTATCAACTACTCGTTTGCCGGTAAATATCTCGCAAGTGTGTCGGTGCGCCGCGACGGATCATCAGTGCTTGCAGATGGCAACCGCTGGGATACATTCCCCGCATTCTCATTAGGATGGCGTATCTCTGACGAACCCTTCATGGCAAAACTGCGTCGCCAGTGGCTTGACAACCTCAAGATCCGCGCAGGCTACGGTGTCACCGGTACAGCAAAGATCGATCCCTATTCGAGCTACTCGTCATTCATCCCCGGTGTGGCAATCCTCGGCCCCGGTCTTTCAAACACAAGCTACTTCACAGAGAATATCGCCAACCTCACTCTCACTTGGGAGAAGTCAAAGAGCTGGAACTTTGGTGTTGATGCAGCTGTCCTCAACAACCGCATCGAGCTCACTGCCGATTACTACCGCACCAAGACCGAGGGTGTGATCTACAGCCGTGACGTTGCATCTTCCAACGGTGCGTTCTCAGCCACCACTCCTTACAAGACCAATATCAACGTCTGCGAGACACTCAACAACGGTATCGAGCTCGCAGTGACAGGCCGTCCGTTTATCGAGCGTCGTCCCGGCGATTTCTCATGGACAATCAACGCTACTTTCACTGCAAATCATGAGAAGATCACCAAGCTTATGACCGACGACCAGGAATATATCAAGAACGGCACAGACGGTAAGGTATATTACAAAGGTTATCCCGTCAACTCATTCTACCACTACAAGCTTGATGGCGCATGGCGCACATCCGAGGCCGAAGATGCAGCAGTATTCGGCTGCAAGCCCGGTGACCTCAAGGTAAATATCCCCAACCTCATCCACGACGGCCCCGGTAAGTACTCACGCTGGGAGGATGTTGAAAACGAGAACGGTGTGTTAGAGCGCACACTCGTACACTACGATGCTGACAACCAGTATGTAGTAGGTGACAACGACTGCCAAGTACTCGGTCACAACTCACCCGACTGGACAATGGGTCTGAAGAATACATTCACTTACAAGAATTTCGACCTGTCAGTATACTGCTACTGGCGATTCGGTCAGATGTTCAGCTACGGAATGCTCGGCTCGTATGACCCGAAGGCTGCGTCCAACTTCCCGACATACTTCGACTACTGGACAGAAGAGACCGGCGACCAGTATCACTACTTCCCCGCTCTCAACAGCAGCCGCGACCTCACCAGCTACACCGGTTACTACGGTCTGTCATTCGTAGACGGTTCGTTCTTCAAGGTAAAGAACATCACCCTTGGCTACACACTGCCCGAAAACCTGATGAAGCGCGCCGGTATCAGCAAGCTGCGTGTCTACACCACACTCACCAACCCGTTTGTGATTGCAAAGAGCAGCCTGCTCAAGGGCTACGATCCTGAAATGAACGGTCGCCTCGACTATCCTCTCACCAAGCAATTTGTGTTCGGTCTTAATCTTACACTCTAATAATTCATAGACAACAATGAAAAATTATCTCAGATATACGTTAGTGGCACTTGCGGGCGCTTCACTCGGCCTGACCTCATGCGGGCTCGACGAGTACAATCCCTCTGCAGGTAACGAGACTATCGAGTCTTTTGACACATGGAAGGGTCTGGCTACATACTGCTACACCCCGCTGGCCACACAGCTCTACGCCGTCTACGACTTCCTGAGCGTAGCCGAGGGCGGTACAGATATGTGGATTTGTCCTTCAGGCAACCGCGACTATGCAAGGGAGCTGATCTATTATGATGGACTCACCACCAACACCAACGCATCAAACAAGGTGTTCAATCAGGCCTATACAACCATCGCATCTTGCAACTCAGTGATCGACAACGCCGACAAGGTGGTTGGCGGCAGCGAGGCTGAGAAAGCCAAGATCGTGGCCGAGGCCAAGACACTGCGTGCGTTCTACAACCTCATCCTTGTCACCTACTATGGACCGGTGACTCTCTCCACCGAGCAGGTGGGCAATATCAACACCAGCCCCACACGTAACACTGTAGAGGATTTCTACACCTCGATCACCACCGATCTCAAGGAGGCCGCCGCAGTGCTCGACAACACCCCTGTCGACGGCAACTACGCACGTGTCACCAAGAAGTCAGCTCTCGGCCTTCTGGCCCGCGCTTACGCTCAGGGTGCAGGTGAGGGTCTGAAAGAGGACGGCAAGTCATACTGGCAGCGCGCCCGCGAGGTGGCCGAAGATATCATCAACAATGCAGCCTCCTACAACGTCTACCTCTATGACAATATCGACGACCTCTGGGCTCAGGACAACAACCGCAACAACAAGGAGGCTCTCTTCATTTCATCGGGTGCCAACACCACTATCGCAGCCGATTACCCCAACGGTGCGAATTACTCGAAGAACAACCTCTTCACATACACCATCTGTAATCCCAACAAGCTCAACGATCTCTATACTCGCAGCGACAAGACCAACTACTTCCTCGGTCGTACCAATAACAATACGTTCGCTCCCACACAGTATACGATCAATGTATATGAACCCGAATGGGATCGCCGTTGGGAGAATACATTCATGACAGCCTTCGGTATGTACTCGATGACCGACCCCGACTATCAGTGGATCGGCCCGTACAGCGGCTCCAACACATGTGTGACCCTCACACCTCCTGTAGTCAAGAAGTATGGCATCAACACCAAGTTCACAGGCAAGAAGATCTATCCCTACGTAGATATGACTGTGGTAGAGGGTGGTGCATGGAACCAGTATGTGCCCCGCGGTGTATGGCCCAAGGGTGAGACTACAGGTAATCCTGACAACCTGATGCAGGTGAAGAATGTCTATGTAATCGACTATCCCGTGGCTCTCGACGACAACCGCTTTGCATTCGTGATGTCAAAAGAGCGCCGCACAGACGAGGAGAAGGCCCAGAGCCAGTATTTCACCATCAATATCGATGATCTCTTCGGTAGCCCCGAGTATACAACCGAGTATAAGACAGAGGAGTTTGACGGTACTAACTCATATCTGCTCTATCCTTCGCTCATCAAGTTTGACTGGTGCTTCAACGGTTCGTGGGGTAGCGGCCTCAATACCAAGAATGGTGAGGTGATGGTGATGCGTACAGCCGAGGTGTATCTGATAGCAGCCGAGGCATGTCAGCAGCTTGGCGATGCCGCATCAGCAGCCAAGTATCTTGAGCCCCTGCGCAAACGTGCTACACGCCCCGGTGCCACTACACCGGCTCTCGGCAATGTGGATGAGAACACCATCTTCGACGAGTATGCACGAGAGATGGCCGGTGAGTACACACGCTGGGCCCTGCTCAAACGTCACCATGCGTTTGAATCACGTCTGAAGGATTACAACAAGCGCGCAGCCAAGTACTTCGATCCCGCCAAGCACTACCTTCGCCCGATCTCTGCCAACTTCCTCGATCGTATCAACAACAAGGATGAGTACGGCGATAACGGCTACGGCACAACTCCCGGCAAAGGCTTCTGATAAATGCCTATTGTTAAAAACTATTAAATCAGCCCCGGCCATTTTGGTCGGGGCTTTGTTTATCAAAATTATTGCCTAAATTTGCGATATATTAACTCTAATACAAAACAAATTACATGAAGAAATTTTTACTCATCGCAGCAGCTGCCTCCATGGGTATGGCAGCTTCAGCACAGACTGTGATCGCTCCTATGTCGGTAGCCGATGCCCAGGCCGCAGGTATGGAGGCTCTCTGGGGCAGCTATGAATATGGTTATGTCCTGCCCAACGGATCTGTAGTAACAGATACAGACGACATCAAGGTGGTAGTAAACAACGGCAGCACATCCAAGCCCGGTGCCAACGTAGCCGCCACCGGTCTCAACACAGATCTTTTCCCCTTGTCATTCAACATGGGTTCTGCCGCCGCTGACACATACAACGAGCCAGTGTATGCTCTCGAAGCCGTATCAGAGGGTATCAAGCAGCCCTACGCTATCTTCATCGTTGAAGCAAAGAAGGGTGGTAACCTCACCATGTACACAAACCGCAGCAACAAGAAATACACCATGTATGTATGGGATACCACAGCCGGTGATGGTGTGGGCACATACGCTCTTGCCAGCACAGTGCAGACAGGTGATGCAGGAAACGGTATTGTATCCGAGGCTACCGTAAGTCTGATCGAGGGTCACACCTATTGGATCTTCGGCTCGGGCAACGGCGCCAACATCAACATGTATGAGATGGTGTACACTCCCTATGCATCACCCGACTACTCAGCAAAAGAGTTCAATGCCGCTGATTACTCAACTCCTATCGTGCCTATGGCTGTAGACGCTGCCCAGGCCGCAGGTATGGAGGCTCTCTGGGGCAGCTATGAGTATGGTTATGTCCTGCCCAACGGATATGTGGTAACCGACACAGATGACCTCAAGGTACTCGTTGACAACGGCAGCTCATCCAAGCCCGGCGCTAACGTTGCCGCTACCGGTCTCAACACCACTCTCTTCCCGCTGTCATTCAACATGGGATCTGCTGCCAGCGACACTTCGTTTGAGCCCGTATACGCTCTCGAAGCCGTATCAGAGGGTATCAAGCAGCCCTACGCTATCTTCACTGTAGAGGCTAAGAAGGGTGGCGAGCTCACAATGTTCTCTAACCGCAGCAACAAGAAGTACACCATGTATGTATGGGATACCACAGCCGGTGATGGCGTGGGCACATATGCTATGGCCAGCACAGTACAGACAGGTGACGCAGGCAACGGCCTCGTATCAGTTGCTACTGTAGGTCTTATCGAGGGTCACAAATACTGGATCTTCGGCTCGGGCAACGGTGCCAACATCAACATGTACGCCATGGGCTTCAACAACTACGCAGCTCCCAACTACGGTTACACCACCACCGGTATCGCTGACGTGACAGTGGACGCAGCTCCCCAGTCAAATGTGATCTACAACTTCCAGGGCCAGATCGTAGACGAGAACTACAAAGGTTTCGTAATCAAGAACGGCAAGAAATACCTCCAGAAATAATCGGTATTCCGATCAGTGATACAGGCCTCCGACGACACCAGCCGTCGGAGGCTTTTTTTCAGACATGCCATACTCAATTGATATTTCAATTATTTTGAATCCTTCCTCAAAAGAAAAATGCGTTTCTTTATTCTGCCGGTGTAAAATTCCCAAGTTTTTTATGTACTTTTGCCGTAGTAAAAGCGATACTAAATAATTTAAATATTAAGTGATGAAAAGATTATATTTAGTGGCTGCCATTGCCGCGGCAAGCGTCATCGCCAAGGCTGATATCATCGTGAAGTTTCCGGCGGATATGGCCGGAAAGGATGTGATTGTGGAGGCCCAGGATATCAAGACACTCGCCGAAGCAAAGAGCAAGTCGGACATCATCTCCAGAATGGACACGATCAAGGCCGGTGAAAAGGTGGTGATAAAGGATATGCTCAACAGCCCTGCACGCTACCGGATGGGGACGGAGGATGATATGTTTGTCACGTTTTATGCTGCGCCCGGACAGAATCTCTTGATAGATCTGAGTGATGTCGAGGCTCCCGTGATGACGGGAAGTATTCTTGTAGAGCAGATGACAGAATTCCACAATGGCATCGCTACATATAAGAAAGCCTATATGGATGCCCGCCAGAATAATGACGAAAAGGCCATGGAGCAGGCTTTTGTCGATTTAGACAATTATGTGAACTCGTATCTTGAAAATAATCTTGACAGCGAGATCGCTCCTTACGTGATAATGAAACTCGATGCTGAGGAGCGTGTAGCTGCTTACGGGCGAATGGGCGAGAAGGCGAAGGGCAGTATTGTATATCCTCTTGCTACCGATGCGGTAAATAAGGCGAACATGCAGATTGAGAGAGACCGTATCCAGGCTTCGCTCACAGGCAATGCCGCCCCGGATTTCAAGTTGCCCGATCTTGACGGTAATATGAAGAGCTTGTCAGACTACCGTGGCAAATGGGTGATCCTCGACTTCTGGGGCAGCTGGTGTCCGTGGTGTATCAAGGGATTTCCTGAGCTGAAGGAGCTGTATGCCAAGTATGCTCCCGGCACTCTTGAAATAATAGGTATAGACTGCCGCGAGGATGACGCGGCATGGCGCAAGGGTGTTGCCGACCATCAGTTGCCGTGGGTACAGCTATATAACAGCACTGATGCCGGCACAGAGAATCTCTTCGGGGTGAGCGGTTATCCCACTAAGGTGATAATCGATCCCGAGGGTAAGGTGGCAAAGGTGGTAGTGGGGCACACTACCGATTTCACTCCGACACTTGAAGCCATGTTTTAAGCTTTAGGTCATGGTTATGAGGTCAGAGGTCTGATTTGTAATATATACAGGATATCATGAGGAAGGTATTTATTGCGGCTATGGTGGCGGCTGTGGGCATAATTCAGACAGAGGCAAAGCAGGTGGTCAATGTGACCGGTCCGAAGTTTGCCATTCCGGGCGCGCTTAAGGTACATGCCGGAAAAAGTCCGGCGATGCATATATCGGTAGACAATAACAGAAATGCTGATAAAGATGGCTCACCGCTGTATGTAGTGGTTGGTACAAAGGATATAGAGCGTGTCGGGGAATACGCCGGCCGGATTCCGGATGCACAAGAGTCATATTTCATGAGTATCACGCCGGACAAGGTGGTGATAGCCGCGTCTGACGAGAGCGGGGCGGCCTACGGTATGCAGACATTCCTGAAGATGCTCGAAGGTGACTCGCTGCAATGTGTGGAGATGACCGACAGCCCTGATGTGCCGTTGCGCGGTGTTGTAGAGGGATTCTACGGCACGCCCTGGAGCCACGAGGCACGCCTCGACATGATGCGTTTCATGAAGAAACACCGCATGAATACCTATCTGTACGGACCAAAGGATGATGTGTACCACCGTGCTAAATGGGCGGAGCCCTATCCCGCCAAGGAGGCCCGGCAGATTACCGAGCTCGCCAACAATGCCGCTGAGAATAACATCACCTTTTTCTGGGCCATCCATCCCGGAGCCGATATCACATGGGACGGCAGCGAGCGCAAGAAAATAGTGGATAAGTTCAATCAGATGTATGATCTCGGCGTGCGCGGATTCGCTGTCTTTCTTGATGACATAACAGGTAAGGGCACTGACCCTGCCCAGCAGGTGCCTCTGCTCAACTATATCCACGATGAATTCATAGCTAAGAAACCCGATGTGGCTCCGCTGGTGGTGTGTCCGACCATGTACACCCAGACATGGAATGAAAAGAATCCCGGCTATCTCGGTGTGCTCAAATCCGGGCTGAATCCTGAGATCATGGTGATGTGGACGGGTCGCACCGTGATGAGCGATATCGATAAGCCCACTATGGAGTGGATAAATAACGAGATAGGTCGCAAGGCTTTTATATGGTGGAATTATCCAGTGTCGGATTATGTAAAGGATAAGCTTGTCTTAGGTCCGGCCTATGGTATCTCCACCGATATCGCCGGTGATCTCGGTGGATTCGCCAGCAATCCTATGGAATACAGCGAGGCATCAAAAATTGCGATCGGTGCGGTAGGAGAGTATCTGTGGAATATGGAGAAATACGATGCCGACGAGGCATGGCGCACGAGTCTGGCCGAGATATGTCCCGGAGCCCCGCGCGAGCTGGAGGTATTCGCATCCTATTGTTGCTCTACGTTGCCCAACTGGGAGGATTTCGACAGGGTTGAGACCCCCGATCTCGTTGATATCTCCAAACGGGCATTGGGAGGCGACGCCGCTGCTATCGCCGAGATATCGGTGAGGTGCGACCAGCTGAAAAAAGCCGCTCTGATATTGCTTGCCGACCGCAGTAACCCTGCGCTGATCGAGGAAATGCGTCCGTGGCTGCATCAGGCGGTCAATATCGCCGATTACGGGCGTCTGGCCTGTCTGCTGTATGCGGGCAAAGCCGAGGACAGTGACATCAGGCTGCTCGATGCGATGCGCGTCAATATAGCCGACTATGAGCGCACTGGCCGCAACCGCGACATACAGACCGGTATCCGTCTGGGTACGGCAGTGCTGATGCCGACACTCACCCGGATGCACGCGCGTCTGAAGGGTGTGAAGATCGACACGATTGACAATCAGAAGGCTCCGGCAGTGCCCGACTGGCAGGTACTGACCAAATAATACCATGCAGGGTATCAGGCCAATATTATCTGCGGTCATCCTTGCCGGTGGGCTGATGTTTCTTGCCGGATGCATGAAATGGGACTATGGTGAGGTGACTGAGGATTTCAATGTCAAGGGCAGCGGATTATTTATATGCAACGAGGGTAATTTCCAGTATAGCAACGCCACCCTGTCATACTACGATCCCAAGACCGAAACGGTGGAGAACGAGGTCTTTTTCCGTGCCAACGGCTATCGCTTGGGCGATGTGGTGCAGTCGATGACCATACATGGCGACAAAGGCTGGGTGGTGGTCAATAATTCGCACATAGTCTGGGCTATAGATGTGAATACATTCAGGGAAGCCGGGCGGATTGAGAATCTGACGTTTCCGCGATATATCCATTTCATTAATGATGAAAAGGCATATATCACCCAGATATGGGACAATCGAATATTCATAGTCAATCCGAAGAAATATGAGATAACGGGTTATATCACTGTGCCCGGTATGACAATGGAGAGCGGATCCACCGAGCAGATGGTGCAGTACGGCAAGTATGTGTTCTGCAACTGCTGGAGTTACCAGAACCGTATCATCAAGATCGATACCGAGACCGACGAAGTGGTGGCCTCGCTTGTAGTAGGCATACAGCCTACATCATTGGTGCTCGACAGATATAATAAGCTGTGGACCGTGACCGATGGCGGCTACGAAGGCAGCGTGTATGGCAATGAGGCGCCGGCTCTCTACAGAATCGACGCCGAGACATTCACTATCGAGCAATGTTTCAGCTTCGGCGATGATGATACGCCTAGTGAGGTGCAGCTCAACGGTGACCGGGACAGACTGTACTGGATCAATGATGATATATGGTGTATGGATGTCACGGCCGCAAGCATACCCGAGCATCCGTTTCTGAAATCCCGCAATACCAGATATTACGGCCTTACGGTGAATCCGGCCAACGGAGAGGTGTATGTGGCCGATGCCATCGATTACCAGCAGCAGGGTAAGATCTACCGGTATTCAGCCGCCGGCGAGCTGATTGATGAATTTTATGTAGGTATCACCCCCGGCGCTTTCGCCTGGAAAGTAAGGTAAGACATGAAGCGTCCACGTTACATGATTCACGGCTGCAAGTTTGGCATAAGCCTTACCATAATGGTGTCTGCTTCGTGTCTGCCTGTGCATGGCCGTGATGATCAGACCCCGAATGATCTGCGTGAAGTCGTTGTGGTGGGGTATCGGCCGATGAAGGAAATCGGGGTGCAGATGACCTTGTTTGACTCATTGGCGCTGAAAGAAAATATCGCCCTGTCGATGGCTGACGTGCTTACATTCAATTCGTCGGTATTTGTCAAGAGCTACGGACGTGCCACACTTTCCACCGTATCGTTCAGGGGCACGTCGCCGAGCCATACCCAGGTCACCTGGAACGGTATGCGTATCAGCAATCCCATGCTCGGCATGACCGACTTCTCCACAATTCCGTCGTATTTCATAGACAACGCGTCGCTGCTCCACGGCACATCATCGGTCAATGAGACCGGCGGGGGACTCGGCGGTCTCGTCAGACTTGGCACCACATCGGATGTGCCCGAGGGAATCAATGCGCAGTATGTGCAGGGCATCGGCTCATTCTCCACATTCGATGAGTTTGTCCGGGTCACATACGGCAGCGGTAACTGGGGGGCATCCACGCGCTTTGTCTACTCATCTTCTCCAAACGACTACAAGTATATCAACCATGACAAGAAAATCAATATCTACGACGATGACAAGAACATCGTAGGGCAGTATCATCCCACCGAGCGCAACCGCTCGGGTGCCTACAAGGATATGCACATCTTGCAGGAGATATACTACAATACCTTTCGTGGCGATCGCTTTGGCCTGAACGCGTGGTATATAGGTTCGAATCGCCAGCTGCCTCTGCTCACCACCGATTATGGTGAGCAGAGGGACTTCGAGAACCGCCAGCGCGAGAATACCCTGCGCACCGTGGTGTCATGGGATCATTTCAACGATGACTGGAAGACGACGCTGAGGGGCGGATATGTACATACATGGATGGCCTACGATTACCGCCGTCAGATAACGGGCGATAACTGGGCCTCGATGACAAGGTCGAGGAGCCGGGTAAATACATTTTACGGTCAGGCCGACGGCGAGTACAATCCCAACAGGCACTGGTATGTCAATGCCGGTATATCGGCCCACCAGCATTTCGTGCGAAGCGAGGACAAGAACATCATACTGCAGGATGGCAACAAGGGCATCGTGGGCTACGACAAGGGCAGGATAGAGCTCTCGGGCTCGGCATCGGTGAAGTGGCAGCCGGTTGACAGATTGGGTATGTCGGTGGTGCTCCGCGAGGATATGTACGGTGACAGATGGGCGCCCGTTATTCCAGCCTTCTTTATTGACGGTGTGTTGTCGCGCAAGGGCAATGTGATGGTCAAGGCATCGGTGTCGCGTAACTACAAGTTTCCGACGCTCAATGATCTCTACTTCCTACCCGGTGGTAATCCTGATCTCAAAAACGAACACGGACTGAGCTACGACGCCGGTGTAAGCTTCGATACCGGTAGCCCCGGACTCTACAGAATCGCCGCAAGCACCACATGGTTTGATTCGTATATCGATGACTGGATTATCTGGTTGCCCACGACCAAGGGTTTCTTTTCGCCAAGGAATGTCAAGAAGGTACATGCCTACGGTATAGAGGCCAAGGCGGACCTCTCTGTAATACCTGCTAAGGATTGGCTGATAGACCTCAACGCCTCGTATTCATGGACTCCGTCGATAAATGTGGGGGAGAAGATGTCGCCGGCCGACAAGTCGGTAGGCAAGCAGTTGCCCTACGTGCCCCGTCATTCGTCATCGCTCACAGGCCGGCTTACATGGCGCTCATGGAGCTTTCTGTATAAATGGGCATATTATTCCGAACGTTTCACGATGTCAAGCAATGACTACACGCTCACAGGCCATCTGCCCGCGTATTTCATGAGCAATATATCTCTGGAAAGGAATCTGTCATTCTCCCCGGCTGATGTGCAACTGAAGTTGGCTGTCAACAATCTCTTCAACGAGGATTACCTGTCGGTGCTGTCACGTCCGATGCCGGGAATCAATTTTGAGTTTTTTATCGGGATAACGCCGAAGTTCGGTCATAGTGAGCGCCGGGGCGATGAGTAAGAATATTTCAACAAACACAGTAAGGATGATGAAATTGGCTAATCATATATTGATAATGCTGATACTTTGCATGACGATGTCATGCAATGGTAACAGACGGTCATTTGAAAGCGATTTTGACAAGGAGCTGTATACACCGGTGTATTCATCGGGCTTTGATATAAAGGGTGCCGAGGGGCAGGAGAGTGTCCTCATCACCGTAAGGAATCCCTGGCAGGGAGCCGACAGTGTGGTGACCTATCTGTTCGTGTCAAGAAACGGAGAGAATCCGCCAGAAGGCTTTGGCGGACAGATACTGAAAGGGGATGCCAGGAGGATTGTGGTGATGTCGTCGACTCATATCGCGATGCTTGATGCAGTAGGCGAGACTGACCGGATCGTGGGCGTGTCGTTGATCGACTATGTTAATAATCCCGAGATACAGAGGCGCCGCGACAGTATAGGCGATGTGGGATATGAGGGTAATGTCAACTATGAATTGCTGATGTCGCTGGAGCCTGATATCGTGTTGCTCTATGGTGTCAACGGTGCCAACCCGATGGAGGGAAAGCTACGCGAGCTGGGGATACCGTATATGTATGTAGGCGATTACCTTGAGGAGGATCCGCTGGGCAAAGCCGAATGGATCGTGGCGCTGTCGGAGCTCACCGGCAAGCGTGAGCGGGGTGAGGAGGTCTTTTCCGGAATCCCGCAGAGATACAACGCTCTGAAACAGAAAGTGGCCGAGGCCGGGAATACTCGACCCAGGGTGATGGTGAACGCTCCGTACGGCGATACATGGCACGTACCGCCGGTCGGCAGCTATGCGGCGAGGCTGATAAGCGATGCCGGAGGCGATTATCTATGCGATAAGAATACGGGTAATTCATCTATGCCTATCGATATCGAGGAGGCTTACCGGCTGGTGTCGGAGGCAGATGTATGGATCAATACCGGCACGGCATCATCACTTGATGATGTGAAGACTATGTGCCCGAAATTCACTGGCACACGCTGTCTATCTGACGGGAAAGTGTATAATAACAACCTTCGCGCCACTGCTACCGGAGGCAATGACTATTTTGAGTCGGGTGTGGTGAATCCTGATATTGTGCTCCGTGACCTTGTGAAGATATTCCATCCCGAACTGGTCGAGGATGATTTTGTCTACTATAAACATCTGGAGTAAATGCGCCGGCGCACATCATTATTGTTTATCCTGCTTTTCGCAGTAGTGTTGCTGCTGTTTCTGCTTGACTTGTCGGTAGGAGCGGTGTCGATACCATTGAGCGAGGTGTGGGCGGCTGTAACGGGTGGAGATTGTCCGCCGGCTACAGCAAGGATAGTGTTGGATATACGTCTTATCAAGGCGGTGGTCGCCATGCTTGCCGGAGCGGCCTTGTCGGTGAGCGGTCTGCAGATGCAGACTCTGTTCCGTAATCCATTGGCGGGCCCATACGTACTGGGTATCAGCTCAGGCGCGAGTCTGGGCGTGGCTCTGGTAGTGCTTGCCGGAGTGAGTTTTCCATTGGGTATTGCCGGTGCGGCATGGATTGGTTCTGCGCTTGTGCTGCTGCTGATAGCCGCTGTCGGTCACAGGGTGAGGGACATTATGGTTATCCTGATACTTGGCACGATGTTTTCGTCAGGTGTCAGTGCCGTGGTGCAGATCCTTCAGTACCTGAGCAGGGAGGAGTCGCTTAAGGCTTTCGTGATATGGACCATGGGGTCATTAGGCGATGTCACTGCCACACAGCTTGCCGTACTCGTGCCGTCTGTAGCCCTTGGTCTGTTTTTGGCGGTATTGGCGATCAAGCCGCTCAATCTGTTGCTGTTTGGTGAGGAATATGCTGTCACGATGGGTCTTGATATCCGCCTGGCCCGCGGACTGCTGTTCTTCTCCACTACGTTGCTGGCGGGCACGGTGACTGCCTACTGCGGTCCGATTGGTTTTATCGGCTTGGCGATGCCGCATGTCACGCGTCTTATGGCCGGCGACAGCGATCATCGCGTGCTTGTGCCAGCCACGGTGCTGTCAGGGGCTGCGATATTGTTGTTGTGTGATCTGATTTCCAAGTTATTCACTCTGCCGATCAACTCCATCACGTCACTACTTGGTATTCCGATTGTCGTGTGGTTGGTGCTCCGCAATAAATCCGTCACAGCCCGATGATTACTCTAAGTGATTTCTCAATAGGATATGGTGACCGCATGCTGCTGGATCACGTTAATGTAACGATAGGGAAGGGCCGTCTCACGGCCCTGATAGGACGCAACGGCTCAGGCAAGTCTACTTTGCTGCGGGCTATCGCCGGTCTCAACCATAATTACAGTGGTGATATATTGCTCGACGGTAAGAAGTCTAATGATATGCGCCCCGGTGATCTGGCAAGGATCATGGCTTTCGTCTCTACCGAGCGCACGCGTATTCCCAACCTGAGTTGCCGTGATATAGTGGCCATAGGCCGTGCGCCTTATACCAACTGGATCGGGCGGCTCAATGCCGACGACAGGATGATTGTGGACCGCTCGCTGGCTGCAGTGGGGATGGAGGCCTACGCCGACCGCACTCTCGACAGTATGAGCGATGGCGAGGGACAGCGCGTGATGATCGCACGCGCCCTTGCGCAGTCTACTCCGATTATCCTTCTCGACGAGCCTACGTCATTTCTTGATATGCCCAACCGCTACGAGCTTTGTTCGTTGCTGGCACGTCTGGCTCACGATGAGGACAAGTGTATTCTCTTCTCAACTCACGAACTCGACATAGCCCTGTCGGTCTGCGACAGTATCGCGCTGATCGATAGCCCGCATCTCCACTGTATGCCTACTGCGGAGATGCGTGTCAGCGGCTATATCGACCGATTGTTCCGCAACGCCGGCATGACCTTCGATGCCGCCACCGGCACTGTGATCATGAAGAGATAAAGTACCTCTATACACCTTTTATCGTGTGTATCATGGTATATCAAGAGTTCGTTGTTATTATCATGTGACAACAAAGTCAGGGGCCCATGATGAACACCTCATCATGGGCCCCTGACTTTGTTGCAGTATTCGTTACAATGAATTTATCACACCATAATAAAGGATGACATTAGTGTTGTCTGCGGCTATAAAATATATAAACGGATGGTCGGCTGTGAGAGTGATGACGTTGTCAAATTTATGATCGGTAGCTGAAAACACAAATTCGGCAGAGCTGACCGAGGCAACATCGAGGCCTGATTCATTCACTTCGATTGTATTCGATTGTTTTACATCGGATAGCATTAATGAGTACGGAGATATTTCAGAAAAATCAGCGTATGATTCAAATGCCGTTTTTATACCGAGTTTAATCAAGGTATTGCGAAGTGAGACCCTGTAATCGACTTTGAATTTTGGCATTTTGAGCGATACGTATCGACTTGCCCATGTATTCGGCACACCATGATTTGTGAGATAGTCGATACATTGTCTGATGCTCACACCTCCTCTGGGCAGAAGCAGATTGAACGAGAATTGGCCATTACCAAGATCCTTACGTACAACATCAAAGAAGTCATTGCCACAGTATTCCAGTTTCTCGAATGTTGACATAAAGTCGGCAGTAACAGATTTGGTGTTGCCATGAAATATCGATTGACCGGTTGATGTTTTATCAAAATTGCATGACCAGCCGGCCTTGAGATAAGAGGCGTTGAGGATAATAAATGGAGCAGGGTTATCGATTATCCCGGATATGCGGGCATTTGTTGATTCTGCAATCCATTTGTTGACCTGATTCACCATGTCTTCTTTAGGTGACAGATAAGTTTCTGCATCATATATAGATTTCATTTGTGAAGTAAAACCTTCAGACACATTCAAGTTATTGTCAGCCCACAAAGAGTTGACTGAGACAAACGATACCGTGTTATCTATATTATTCAGCGTTTCTGACATCTTGCAATAATAGTCGTTTATGTCTTCAATGTCAGTATTCTCTGAGTATAATTGCCGGATAATTTCGTCCCTTGTATTTCCATTGGCTCCGTTTGCTGCCATTGCAAGCACATATTCCAATCCGATAGGAGACATTATGACATTATCGGCATCTTTGCATATTTCTCCGAGAAGTTTCCACTCAAAGGGGCGCGGCATTGACGCAATCTCCCCCTGCTTTATGTTAGTTTGTGATGAAATATCAATATTCTCCGTATCATCCGCTTTGTCGGTATAGAGATTTTCCTCATCGTTATTACAAGAGGTTAGCAGCAACCCGAAGGTAAGCAAGTAAAATGGAATCTTTTTCATAACTGGTAATGCGAAGTAGAATTGTTATCTTTTTTAATGATAAACTATGAATAGTGAAAAAAAAAGTAGTGAATCAGGTATTAAAGCAGCGATATTCTGTCGAAACATTGCAAAGATATTTTTTTTTTTTGATTATCAATAAATTGATTTAAATTTAAACTTTATTAACAAAAAATGGGGGGGTGAGTCAGGTGTGGGATCTGGAGAGGATGGATTCATAGACGGAGGTGGCCTCGTCTTCTTTGAGGCTTCTGACGGACAGTAAGGAGCCGGAGGTGGCAATAGTGAGGCTGGCACGATGTGTGAATCTTGTCAGCGGTGTGCGTTTTATTCTCACAACTTCGATGTTGTCGTATTTTAGGAAATTCTTTTTCTCCGCGAGTCTGCCGTTACCGATGATGAGATATGTTTCCTTGAGTGTGATATGGCTGTGACGCATGGCACAGATGCCTGTGAATACGCCCAATACCATATAGATTGCCGGAATAATCAGCCATCCATACAGATTCAATTCACATAAAATGGCGGTGAGTATCGCCGATATCACGATGTCAAAGATTAGCGACCGCGTGAATACGCCTCTACCCGAGCGTGCATTTAACTGTTCGGGTTCTGTATTGTAGTTATCTCCCAACCACCACTTGAGGAAGAACTCAGAGCAATCGCGGTTGTAAATCTTCAGGTTGTCCTCGTCTTTGTTTGCGCTTGCGTTTTCGGCCTGTGTAAGATAAATAGTGCTGAGACCCAAGTGGCGCTCGGGCCAGTTGCGTTTTATCAACAGTGTGCAGATCTTATCGTGAGAGAAACGACTGCTCATACGTGAGATAAGTCCGTGGCTGAAAGAGAGCATCTTGCTGTCGTAACTCAGGGTCATGTTGTAGTAGCTTAGCACAACTTTGCCCATCCATAGAATCAGGGATATCAGATAGGTCATGGCAAAGAAGATGACTGCTCCGGCCATTGACAGAGCCATTGATCCGATATGGGTCTCAAGGTAATCTGCCATTATTTCGATAGCATTGTCGTAAACGTCGGTCACTGAGTTAAGGATTGCAACAAGAAAACCTCCTAACACAAGCATACCTTTGAGGTGATTCTGGCACAAAGCATCAATGATGAGATCCTTGTTGTTGAATTTCATTGTGGTGGAGGGGTCGTAGGGTGGAGGGGTGTCGGTGGTCTGAGTCTGGGTGCGCTCCTGGTGCTCTATCCGGTTAAGCAGACTCTGCCAGTCGGATTCGTTGAGGATGAGTTCGACTTCCGCTCCCTTTGCTGCAAGCGTATCGAAAACGACTCCCCTCATATCGAGAAGTCTGTACAGGAGTCCGCGTTTTGTGCGGAGTGAATGAATACGATTGAGGGGTATTGTTGTGATGGCGCGGCTGATGATGTAGTGGCGGTAGATGAGGTAACCGTCCTCGACATGAAATCTTATCTGAAAGTATGCGGCGGACGCTAAGATTAATGCTATAGCAACCGTGATACCCAATATGGCAGCTATCTTAAGCAAACTACCGAGGATGCCACCATCCGTGTGGAATAGTTCGATAACAATGAAAATGAAAGTTGGGCTCAGTATTGACTTGAACGTTTTCAGGAAATAGATGACGAAAGCGCCCAGACTCATCCTCTGTGGCTTGGAGAAGTCTGTCATAGCTGTATGAATTGAGTGATGACACCTTTGATCTGGTCTGCTTTTTCTTTGGGCAGACCTTTGATATTTAATGACGAAAGACCCTGTGCGCCATTGACGATATCCACCGAGCATAATCCGAAGTATCTGGATACGGGATTCTGACTGATGCTGACCTGCTGTATACGTGTGTAGGGTATTGTGGTGAGCTTGGGAAATATCACACCTGTACGGTAGGTGATGTCATGCTCGCGAAGCGCATACCCTTTAAACCGATACGCCTTCCTGAGTATCGTCATATTGACGACAGCGGATATTATGATAACTGACTCTGCAGCGATAAACCACCAAATACTATCCGCCAACAATAGCAGCGATGCTGTGGCTACGAGCAGCGTATATGCTATCAACGCCAATATCATCTGCACGTTTCTGTATTTCTCGCTTACAGGCTCGAATTCCAGCTGTTCGATCGGCTCAAATTCTTCGATAACTATCCGGTGATTGCTCATGTGTCGTAGGTTTGTCGTGATTGAGATGTCAGTGCAAAAGTAATAAATATTAATGAAATAAAACAGGCTGTGTCACAAATTGACACAGCCTGTAATCATATTGCCGTACTGCTGTCGCAGTGTAAGGTGGCTTAATTGAAGAAGATGTTGATGGGTGCATCAGCCGCCTGCACAAGCAGGGTGTTGTAGATGCAGCTTACAAGGCCGAGGAGCACGATGCCTGCTACAGTAATCCACAGACCGATGCGCTGGCTTGTGGTGGAGCGGAAAGGTGCGATGACCGGTTCGTTGGGGTTGATGAACATTGCCTTTACCACCAATAGGTAATAGTAGAGAGATACGATGGTGTTGATAAGGGCGATGAGCACCAGCACGTAGATGGCTACCGATCCCTGGTTGATGGCACCGGTGAAGATGAAGAACTTAGAGAAGAAGCCTGCGAACGGGGGGATACCTGCGAGCGAGAACATGGCAAGCATCATCGATACGGCCAGACGTGGATTGGTCTTGTAGAGTCCGTCGTAATCATTCATATCGACCTTGCCCGTGGCATATTCGATGGCTCCGATCACACCGAAAGCGGCGAGGTTGGAGAAGATGTATACGAGGATGTAATACATCATCGCGGCCATGCCCATGGAGTTCATCGCGATCACACCGAGCATGATGTAGCCGGCCTGGGATACTGACGAGAATGCCAGAAAGCGCTTCATGTTGCGCTGGCGGATGGCGAAGAGGTTACCGACAGTGATGGTGAGGATGATCAGTATGTAGAGCATCCACTCCCAAATATCGGAGTAGACTGTGCCGAATGCCTGAGCGAGAGCTACAAGGAATGCAAATGCGGCGGCGCCTTTTGAGATCACCGACAGATAGGAGGTGACAGTGGTGGGTGCGCCCTGATATACGTCGGCGGTCCAGAGATGGAAGGGCACGAGCGATAGTTTGAAGCCGAAGCCTGAGATCACGAAGGCGAGAGCCACGCACAGCAGCAGGCTGTTCTCTCCGATCAGACCGGTGTAGATGTTGCTGAAGTAGAGCGATCCTGCGATGGCATATACGAATGAGAGACCCATCATGAGCACGGCCGATGAGAATACGGCTGTGAGGATGTATTTCACGGCTGCTTCCTCGCTGTCATATTTGCGCTTGTCGAGGGCCACCATGGCTGCGAGAGGCAGTGAAGCGCTCTCAAGACCGATGACGAAAAGCAGGAAGTGACGTGCCGAAATCATCAGGTACATGCCGAAGAGGGTGACGAGCAGCAGCTCGTAAAATTCGCCCTGACGGATGCTCATGTGTTCGGAGCGTGTCCAGCTGATCGACTGGATGAGCACGATGACAACACCGATGTTGAGAATATTCTTGATGCTGACGATGACCGGCGAGCTCTGATACATGCCGGCGAAAGCATCAACACTTGCATTGCATGTCACGAAGCCGAGGCATGTGAGGACAAGCATGGCCACGCATGTGAATACGGGCAGTCCCTTTTGTGCCGACTTGGGCAGGAATGTGTCGTAGATGAAGACTAACAGGAATACGATTAACAATCCTATTTCTTGCTTCATTGCTAAAAATTGCGAGTAATCCATTTCTTATCAGTCTTTATCAGTTGAGTCCTAATACAGTGAATATCTCAGGAGTGAATGTGGCGCGGATGAGATTGGCAAAGAAGTTGGGGAAGCAACCGATTGCTGCAACACACACGATGAGGGTGACGGTGGAGAGACGCTCCCACCACACTGCGTCGGTGAGCTGGCGGTGGTGGTCATCCTGCACCGGACCGAAGAGCAACTTGCCGACTACACGCAGGATGTAGACTGCGGTGGTGACTATCGAGCTGCACGCCACGATGGTGAATACGCGGTGGAATGTGTCGGTGTGGGCAAATGAGCCTACGAAGATGGTCATCTCTGAGACGAAGCCGCTGAGACCGGGCAGACCTAATGAGGCCATACCGGCGATAACGTAACATACGGAGAGGTAGGGCATGATCTGCATCAGGCCTCCCATCTGGCGGATGTCACGTGTGTGGGTACGTCCGTAAATCATACCGATGAGCGCGAAGAATAGGGCTGTCATCAGACCATGCGAGAGCATCTGCATGATGGCGCCGGTCATCGCTGTGGTGTTGAGCATGAGGATGGCGAAGAGCACCAGTCCGCAGTGTGACACCGATGAGTAGGCGTTGATGTATTTTAGGTCTGTCTGCACGCATGCGCTGAACGCACCGTAGACCACAGAGATACCGGTAAGGATAAGGAATATCCATGCAAGGTCGTTGGCGGCCTGGGGCATCAGGTAGATGGCGACACGGAAGCATCCGTAACCACCGAGCTTCATGAGCACGCCGGCATGGAGCATTGAAACGGCTGTGGGGGCCGATGCGTGACCGTCGGGGCTCCATGTGTGGAAGGGGAACATGGCGCCGAGCACGCCGAAGCCGACGAATGTCATCGGGAAGAGGAAGTACTGCCAGTTTTTGTCGATAGCGTTGTTGTGGGCTATCTCAAGCAGATTCCATGTGTGCTCGCCGTTGACAGACGAATGATAGTAGATGCCGATGAGACCGAGCATCAGGAAGGCTGAGCCGCCCATCAGCATCAGGGTAAGCTTCATCGCCGAGTATTCTTTGTTTCCGGACCCCCAGACTCCGATGAGCAGGTACATAGGGATGAGGGCGACCTCGTAGAACATGAACATCGTGAAGAGGTCGATCGATATAAAGAAGCCGAATACACCTGTCGAGAGTAGGATGAGCCATAAGAAGAATTCTTTGGGCATCGGTATCTCCCAAGAAGCGAAAGAGCCGGCGAAGACGATTACCGACGAGAGCATGAGCATGGCAATGGAGATGCCGTCAACACCTACGGCAAGGTGTATGTTGAGCGGGCCGAACCACTCCCATGAGCCAAGATAGAGCATGGGAGCATCATTGCCGGCGGCCCGGAGCTGCAGGAAGTCTACCAGCAGGTAGCCGGACAGTGCCAGCAACGCGATGGAGCCTACCACAGCTACCGCGCGTATCTGCTTGACATCGCGGCACAGGGCTATCCCGAGCAGCATCAGCAGGGGAATCACCACAAAGTAGATCAGTATATTGGAAAACATATCGTTACTTATTATAGGATTAGCATTAGCTGTATTACATCAACATTATCACTACACCGGCGATACTGAGCAGAAGGGCACCGATGAGATAGATCCATACATACATCTGCACCTGGCCCGACTGCAGACCCTTGATGGCGTAGGATGCACGATTGGTGATGTAGGCGAAGCCATCCATCGTGCCGTCGATGACATGGCGGTCAAACCAGGCGATGGGGCGGCAGATGAGATTGAAGATGATCTTGTGGGTAACGAACATGTAGAGCTCGTCCCAGTAGAAGCGGTGGTAGCACCAGTCCCAGAGAGCGGGGAGGGCGTTCTTCATCTTTGAGGGCAGGGGATTCTCCTTATAATACATCTTCCAGGCAAAAGCGATCGATACGGCAGCGATGAGCACGCTGGATACGGCGATTGTGGTGTCGAGGTGGATGTCGTAGGGCATACGGTTGTAGGTGACGAAGTGTCCGAAGGGGATGAATCCGGCCACGCATGATACGGCTGCAAGGAAAATCAGAGGCAGCGACATAGGCAGCGGGGCATCGTGGGGTGTGTGTCCGTGATGCACCTCATGCTCTTTCCATCTGAAGATAAGGAAGTAGAGGCGGAACATGTAGAATGCTGTGAGAGCGGCTACCATCGACATCCATACACCGATGATCGGGCTCCAGGCATAGCATGCGGTGAGGATCTCGTCTTTTGAGAAGAAGCCTGAGAACGGAGGTATACCTGCGATCGCGAGACAGCCGATGAGGAATGTCCAGCGGGTGATAGGCATGTATTTGTAGAGACCGTGCATGGCTGTGTAGTCGTTGCTGTGTACGGCATGGATCAGAGCACCGGCGCCGAGGAAGAGCAGGGCCTTGAACATTGCGTGTGTGAACATGTGGAAGAGAGAGGCCATGTAGCCGACACCGTGGTGGCATACCTGTCCGTCGCCGAGTGATGCAACACCGAGCGACACCATCATGAATGCTATCTGCGAGATTGTGGAGAACGCGAGCACGCGCTTGATGTCGATCTGAGCGCAGGCCACCATTGCGGCGTAGAAGGCGGTGATGGCACCAACTACCACGATAAAGGTGGTGGCGTTGATGTCGAGCATGTAGACCGGGAACATACGGGCCACCAGATAGACACCGGCCACAACCATGGTGGCTGCGTGGATAAGGGCTGACACCGGGGTGGGACCCTCCATGGCGTCGGGCAGCCAGATGTGGAGAGGCATCATGGCCGATTTACCCATACCGCCGGTATAGATGAGAATCAGGGCCCATGTGAGCACTGACGCGCCCAGGAATGTAGCGCCTCCGCATGATGCGAGCACGGCTCCGGGATCTGAGGTGAGGCTGATGAAGTCGAATGTCTTGGTGTAGAACGACAGTATCAGGATACCGATAAGGAATCCGAGGTCGGCGAAGCGGGTGACGATAAACGCCTTCTTTGATGCGGATACCGCCGAGTGCTTGGTGTAGTAAAATCCGATGAGCAGATATGACGACGCACCCACGAGCTCCCAGCCGATATACATCTGGAAGATATTGGTGGCTACGACAAGCAGCAGCATCGAGAAGCTGAATAAGGAGAGGAATGCGTAATAGCGCTGGAATCCTTTCTCACCCTCCATGTAGCCGAGGCTATATACATGTACAAGGAACGAGATTGTGGTGATGACGATCAGCATCAAAGCCGAGATAGGATCGAGCAGAAATCCGATGTCGATGTGCAGGTAGTCGGTGAACTGGAGCCATACAGTGTTGAAGATAACACTCTGTATCCGCTCACCGGCCTCTGTGGTGAACGCCGGATTGAAGTAATAGGTCAGGGATGTGTAATATGACAGACACATCGTAGAGCCCATGCCGAGACACCCGAGCCAGCCTGCTGTCTTGTGGCTGAGCTTGCATCCGGCAATGCCCAGCAGGAGGAACATAAACAGGGGGATGCAAAGGATGAGCAGAGCAACTGTAGTTAAATTGGGTATCATAGCCTTTTAGAATTTCATCTTGTTGACATCCTGCACATCGATATTCCTAACGGTGCGGTAGATATTGATAATAATGGCGATTGCGAGCGCTGTCTCAGCCGCTGCGATGGCGATGGCGAAGAGCGAGAAGAACATGCCTTCGGTCTGGCCGGGAAACAGGTAGCGGTTGAAAAGAGCGAAGTTGACATCCACGGCATTGAGCATGAGCTCGACAGATATCAGTATCGCTATCATGTTTTTGCGGGTGATGAAGCCGTAGACGCCGCAGCAAAACATCACAAGGGATGGCACAAGCCAGCATATCAGTGTAATATCCATAGCTTTTTAACGTTTACGGGCGATAACCACGCCACCGATTATACATGCAAGTAACAACACACTGATGGCTTCGAAAGGCAGGAGATAGCCGCCCTGGCCGGTGCTGAGCATCTTGGTGCCAAGGTCTTTCATCGACAGGAACGCCATATCACCCATCGAGACATAGCTCAAGGCGCGGGTGAAGAAGGCATAGCCCGCTACAGTGGCCATGGCTACGGCTGCGAGTGCTCCCAACAGGCGTGATTTCGAAGTCAGTTTCTCGGCGCTGTCGCCGGGCTTTGATGTAAGCAGGATCGCAAACACAAACAACACCACGATACCGCCGGCGTAGACAGCAATCTGCACGCCTCCCAGAAATTCGTAACCGAGCATGAAATACAGCGCGGCTGCGGCAAACAGGGTGAAGAGCAGGTAGGTGGCCGCGCGCAGAATCTTGCGTGTGGTGACAGCAAGTACCGAGCAGATGATCATCACTGCCGCGATGATCACATACATAATAATACTTCCTACTGAATTCATTTATTATTAGATTTTTTTGTTTTTCTGATTATTTGGCTGCATCTCGTGCGGCTTTGGCCTTGAGGGCTGCTTCGATCTTTGCGAGTTTCTCTTCGGCCTTGGCTTTGTCTTCAGGTGTGGCGGCTGCGGCTACGGCGGCTTTAGCTGCCTCGAGAGCCTTGTTGGCGGCTGCGGCGGCTTTGTCGGCGGCTGGAGCCGCAGGCTCTGCAGGGGTGTCTCCGGCCTTGGCTGCAGCCTCACGCGCGGCCTTGGCCTTAAGAGCGGCTTCTATCTTGGCCTGACGCTCGGCCTGTGCCTTGGCTATCTCCTCGGGTGAGGGTGCGGGAACTTCTTTCTCGGGCAGATAATTAAGCTGCTTGACGAGTTTTTCGCGTGAGAATACGGCCTGCTCGAAATCGTTTGAGAATGCGAGGGCATTGGTCGGACAGTTGGTGACACAGTAGTTACAGAAGGTACACGAACCTAAATCATAGATGTATTTGTCGAGCTTCTTCTTCTTTTTCCCGTCGGGGGTCTCCACCGTCTTTATGCCAAGTGTGATCGTGCCGTTAGGACATACACGCTCGCAGGTGCCGCACGCGATACACTTGTGACGGCCTTCCTCGTCGTATACAAGCTCGAGAACGGCGCGGAATCGTTCCGGCCATTTGTAGGTCTTGCGGTCTTCGGGATAGAATTCAGTGATCTTTGGTGTCACAAATTCCTTGCCGGTAACCTGCAGACCTTTCACGAGGCTCGAAAGACCTGAGCCAAGTGTCGAAAAATAATCTTTTATGCTACCCATTTAAGAAAATGTAGAATTAATAATTTAATGCCGGGAGTCTCGCTGCGATCCGTCACAGCGGATTCTCAATATTAAATGTATACTATTATATATTGTTTTTTAGATAATTTTCTGTTTATCAGTCTCTCACCTGACCGCCCACGATATCGAGCAGTTCGTTGGTGATACCCTGCTGACGCAGTTTGTTGTATTCGAGCTGTAGCTGCTCGAGGAGTTTCTTAGCATTGTCGTTGGCGCTCTGCATCGCCATGACGCGGGCGGCCTGTTCGCTGGCACGATTCTCGCAAAATACCTCTTGTACCAGTGATAGCAGATACATCGGCAGAGCTGTTGAGAATATTGTCGAAGCATCAGGTTCGAAAATATATGGGCGTGCCGTGGCTTTGGCTTTGTCGGCACTGAAATTGTCGGGCGACATCGGCAGCATCACATCTGCCGTGGCACGCTGACGTCCGGCAGTGATGTAATGCATGTACACGAGGTCGATGCGGTTGACCTCACTGTCGGTAAATCTTTTTTGCAGCATATTCTTAAAATCAGACACCTGCTGCCCGGTGCTTTTTGAATTGGCCTGTGTGGAGAGGATTCTTACAGTAGGGGAGGCGAGTCGCTCCACGGCTTTGGCCATCTTCTTGCCGATAGGATAGATGTCTACGGTAATGGTGTCACCGTAGGTCTTCCTGAGCTCCTTGATATGCTCGCTGAGGAATTTAACAGTGTTGACGTTGAAGGCTCCACAAAGGCCATCGTCGCTGCCGAACACAGCGACAGCCACTTTCTCGACCTTGGAGACAACGGTCAATGGCGATGAGAATTCGGCATCGGCACTCAGCAGATTGCCTATGATGGTCT